>NZ_JBHZCN010000210.1:0-6052 GCF_042755465.1 Kitasatospora sp. NPDC059160
CCGGTGGAGCGGATGATGCGGGACGCGAAGATCACCCAGATCTACGAGGGCACCAACCAGGTCCAGCGGATCGTGATGGCCCGCAACCTGCCGTAACGACGGCCCGACGGGCCCCGACGGCCGGCCGGTCCAGCCGACCGGCCGTCGGGGCCGCCCCGTCGCGCCGATGCTAAGTTCCGGAGAATGAGCGAGAAGGAAGAGCAGGACCTGCCCATGAACGACGGGCCCTCGAAGCCGGCCATGCGCGAGGCGCTGGTGGCCGCGGCCTTCGAACTCTTCCTGGAGCGCGGCTTCGAGCAGACGACGGTCGACGACATCGTCTCGCTCGCCGGTGTCGGCCGGCGCTCCTTCTTCCGCTACTTCCCGGCCAAGGAGGACGTGGTCTTCCCCGACCACGAGCGCAGCCTCGCCGAGATGACGGAGTTCCTGGAGTCCGGCAGCGGTGAGGAGGACCCGGTCCGGCACGCCTGCGAGGCGGCCCGCCTGGTCCTGCGGATGTACGCGGAGCAGCCCTCCTTCTCCGTCCAGCGCTACCGCCTCACCCGCAAGGTCCCCGGCCTGCGCGCGTACGAGCTGTCGGTGGTCTGGCGCTACGAGCACACCCTCGCCGCCTACCTGCGCGGCCGCTTCGCCGCCCGCCCGGACGGCCCGCTGCGCGCCGACGTGATCGCCGCCGCCGTGGTCGCCGCGCACAACCACGCCCTGCGCACCTGGCTGCGCTCGGGCGGCGAGAGCGACTGGGTGGCCGAGGTGGACGCGGCGATGGCCTTCGTCACCTCCACCTGGAGCGACCGCCCCGCCGACGCGGCCCAGGAGGGCGAGGGCCCGGGCGACGACGTGGTCGTGCTGGTCGCCAGCCGCCACGCGCCGCTCTGGCGGATGGTCCAGGGCATCGAGAGCGCCATCGGCGACTCCCGCCGGATCTGACGACGACGGTCGGGTCACGACGATCGGGCCACGGCGGTCGGGTCACGACGGCCGGGTCACGGCGGAATCCGACGGGCCGCCGGCCCCGATCCGCCTTCCCGCGCACCCTCCTGACCGATCGTCCGTCGGTCCCACCGCTGTGCGCGCCGCTGCCCGCCCGCCCGCGCCCCGGCCGCCGGCAAAGTCCCGCAAAACAAAGAGAACCCCAGATCAACTGGGGTTCTCTCGTCGGTGTCCGAGGGGGGACTTGAACCCCCACGCCCGATAAAGGGCACTAGCACCTCAAGCTAGCGCGTCTGCCATTCCGCCACCCGGACTAGGTGTCGCCCTCGCGGCTTCCGATCTCTCGTCCGTCGCGCTGACAGATGTAACTGTAGCAAAGATCGGCTTGAGCTCCCAAAACGGCTCCGGAGCGGGCGGACGTGCTGGTGGCGGGGCTGGCGGCGGGGGCGGGGGGTGGTCTGTGGCGGGGGTGTGACCAGCGGGTTTCGGGGGCGTGCGGGGGGTGGATCGCGATCGAGGGCTGGGGGAGGATGGGCGGACGTGCTCGTACGGCCCGGGTGCAGGTCCTGGGGGTGGCGCGCTGGTGCGTCGGTGCGGGCCAAAGACGAGGAGTGACCGTGAGCGAGCGGAGCGAGTCGGCGGCGCCGAAGGTGACGGCTGAGTCGGAGGTCGCCGAGATCTGTCGCGATCTGATCCGGATCGACACCAGCAACTACGGTGACGGCTCCGGCCCGGGCGAGCGCAAGGCGGCCGAGTACGTGGCCGAGCAGCTCGCGGAGTTCGGGATCGAGCCGCAGATCTTCGAGTCGGCCAAGGGGCGGGCCTCGACGGTGGTCCGGATCGAGGGCGAGGACCGGTCCCGTCCCGGCCTGCTGATCCACGGCCACACCGACGTGGTGCCGGCCAATGCCGCGGACTGGACGTACGACCCCTTCGGCGGCGAGATCGCCGACGGCTGCGTCTGGGGGCGCGGCGCGGTCGACATGAAGGACATGGACGCGATGACCCTCGCCGTCGTCCGTGACCGGCTGCGCACCGGCCGCAAGCCCCCGCGCGACCTGGTGCTCGCCTTCCTCGCGGACGAGGAGGCGGGCGGCACGTACGGCGCCCGCTTCCTGGTGGACAAGCACCCGGAGCTGTTCGAGGGCGTGACCGAGGGCATCGGCGAGGTCGGCGGCTTCTCCTTCACCGTCAACGACCAGGCCCGGTTCTACCTGGTGGAGACGGCCGAGAAGGGCATGCACTGGATGCGCCTGACGGTCGAGGGCCGGGCCGGGCACGGCTCGATGTCGAACGACGACAACGCGATCACTGAGCTGTGCGAGGCCGTCGCCCGGCTCGGCCGCCACAAGTTCCCGCTGCGGATCACCCCGAGCGTGCGGGCCTTCCTGGACGAGCTGTCGGACGTCCTCGGGTACCGGCTGGACCCGGAGGACATGGACGAGGTGGTCCGCGTGCTCGGCGGCATCGCCAAGATGATCGGCACCACGTTCCGCAACACCGCCCAGCCGACCATGCTCGGCGCCGGCTACAAGGTGAACGTGATCCCCGGTCAGGCCACCGCCCACGTGGACGGGCGCTTCCTGCCCGGCTACGAGGAGGAGTTCCTCGCCGAGCTGGACAGCGTGCTGGGCCCGCGCGTGAAGCGGGAGAGCCTGCACTCGGACCGGGCGATCGAGACCGACTTCGACGGCGCGCTGGTCGAGGCCATGCAGACCGCGCTGCGGGCGGAGGACCCGATCGCCCGGGCGGTGCCGTACTGCCTGTCGGGCGGGACGGACGCCAAGTCCTTCCAGGACCTGGGCATCCGCTGCTTCGGCTTCGCGCCGTTGCAGTTGCCGCCGGAGCTGGACTTCGCCGGGATGTTCCACGGCGTGGACGAGCGGGTGCCGGTGGACGGGTTGAAGTTCGGCGTCCGGGTGCTGGACCGCTTCATCGACGCCTGCTGATCGATCGACCGACCGATCGATCGACGTCTGCTGATCAGGCGACTGGGTCGGCCCGCTCCCGGACTGCCGGGGGCGGGCCGACCGCATTGTCGGAGCGCATGATTGTGGGACGGGTGGAAAGCGATCAACAGAAACGATTCTGCTTGCCATTCAGCGCCGGTCGTCTGTGCGAAGGATCACCGTTGCGGGTGAATGGGAAATCTGTTCCGTACCCCGTTTGCCGCAGCGTCGTTCATTCCTTTGCAGCCCGCCGAACGGGTTGCGTTGTCCGTACAGGAGGAATGATGAAGATCAAGAAGATCGCCGCTGTCGCCGCCGCCACCGGTGGCCTGGTGCTCGCCGCCGCCGGTGTCGCGTCCGCTCACGGCGGTGCCGGTGCCGAGGGTGTGGCCGCAGGTTCCCCGGGTGTCGTCTCGGGCAACCAGGTCCAGGTCCCGGTCCACGTGCCGGTGAACCTGTGCGGCAACACCGTCAGCGTGATCGGCGTGCTGAACCCGGCGTTCGGCAACCACTGCGCCAACTTCTGAGCCGACCTCCGGGCCGCTGAGGCCCGTTGAGCCGGGCTCGGTACGGCCCCCGGGCGGCGGACGCGCCGCGCCGGGGGCCTTTGCGTGCCGGGGCTTCTGCATACCAGGGGCCTTGGCGAACCGGACTCGACAAGGTTCGAACGCCCAGATCGCTCGATCGGGTGAAGCTGCTTCGTTCGGCTCAACCTCCCCGTTGGCCTCTCGTTGACTCCTGTGCAGTCAAAGGCCTTGCGCGATTTCCGGATATACGGAAATTCCGACTTTCATACGAGTTCATGCCAAGGTCGCCACGCCGTCTCGAAACGTCAGGGGAAATCATGAGGAATGTCGCCAAGAAGGGGATCCTCACTGCCGTGGCCACCGGCAGCGTGCTGGCCTCGACCGCCGGCTACGCCTACGCGGGCGCCGAGGCGCAGGGGGGTGCCACAGGATCACCGGGTGTCGCCTCCGGGAACTCGGTGCAGGTGCCGGTCGAGGTACCGATCAACGCCTGTGGCAACACGGTCGACGTGATCGGCGCCCTGAACCCGACGTACGGCAACCACTGTGCCAATGCCTCCGGCGGCGGCCGCCACGCCGCCCCGCGGCCCGGCCAGGGCGGCCAGGGCGGCCACCCCGGGGGCGTCGCCGGTTCCGGTGCGGGTGCCTCCCGGGGCTCCTCCGCCTCCGGTGCCTCCGCGAGCGGTGCCGCGGCGAACTCGGCCGGGGTGATCTCCGGCAACAGCGTCCAGGCCCCGGTGCACGTCCCGGTCAACGCCTGCGGCAACTCCGTGAACGTGGTGGGCGTCGGCAACCCGGCCTTCGGCAACGAGTGCGGCAACGTGGCCCACCCCGCCCCGAACCCGGCCCCGAAGCCGACCGACGACTGCCCCGAGGGCCACACCCCGCCGCCGTCGACCGGTGGCGACACCGGCACGGGCGGCCCGCGCAACGGCGGCCCGTCGACCGGTGTCACCCCGAGCACCCCGGTCGCCCAGCCGTCGAGCAACGGCGGCACCCAGGCCGTCCCGGCCGCCGCCCGCACCAGCGCCCCGGCCGCCCAGAGCGTCGCCGCGAACAGCGAGCTCGCCCACACCGGCGCCGGTGACGTGGAGATGCTCGGCGCCGCCGGGCTCGCGCTGCTGATCGGCGGCGGCGTGCTCTACCGCCGGGCCCGCGCCGGCGCCCGCTGAGTCCACCGGACCCGCTCGCGGTTGCTGTCGACGGGCAGGGTGAACAGCTGAACAGATGAACGGACGCACCCGCGGCCGCCCGGTTCGAACCGGGCGGCCGCGGATGCGTGAAGTCTCGGCGCGCACTGGTTCGGTGCGCGCTGGTTCGGTGTGCGGCGACTCGGGGTGAGGTGCCCCGCCCGTCACCAGCTCCGGATCTGCCGGATGATCCGTCGCTTGAGTCGGACCGTCCGGCTGCCGTCGGGGAACAGTCGCAGTCGGTCGAGCTCCCAGTGCCCGTACTCGGCGTGCTCGGTGAGTAGTTGGCGCGCCGCGTTGCGGGTGGTACCGCGCGGCATGCGCAGCGACTGGTACTCGTACTCCGGCTGCCGGACCGGCTTCGGTGGGGTCAAAACGCTCCTCCTGAGGATCACCTGCACGCAAGCCTACGGCCTGCCCCGGACAGTCGGCCGGGGTATTTCCGGCCGTCCTCCCGCCCCGGTGCGGCGGTTCGACGGCGCCCGGTCCGGAGGCCCGTCTGACAGTGCATCAGTTCTGTTGCTGCTGTGGAGGGGATACCCCGATACCGGCGCGCGAAGCGGTACCCGGACGGCCCCGCCGGACCGCCTGCGCGCCCTCTGCGCCCGCCCCGCGCCGGTCCCGGTGGGGGACAGAACGCACGGAATCGGACATCAGGGGGGAAGTTGCGGTGAAATCGCGGGTGTAGGTGACAACCGCTGTGCGTACCGGCGCCGCGGGGAGATAGCGTCTGCACCATGTCTGATGCCGCGCAGCCCACCATTGCCGAGGTACGCGCCGCCGCTGAGGCGGTCAAGGCCGCCATCGACCGTCATCTGGAAGCGGTGTCAAGCCCCAACGCAGCTGATGATCCCGCCGTCACCGCTGCCTACGAGCAGCTCGCGACGGCGGCCATCGCCTACGACCAACTCCTGTACGAGGTCTACGACGAGGTCACCCCCTTCGAGATCCCCGGCGACGAGGGACCGGGCGGCTACCACGGCCCGGAGCAGCCCGAGGCGATCAGCGTGCTGATCCGCCGCGACTACCACGTGGTCGACCCCAAGCGGCTGCGCGCGCAGGCCGAGCGGCTCGACGAGTCGTTGACCCCGGGGGGTGCCGGCGGCGTGAACTCCGCGATCGGCGTGCTGTTCGGCGAGTACGAGCCGGACGAGATCGCCGCCCGCAGTGAGGAGTTCGGCCTGGAGGAGGCGGACTCGACGCTCTGGGTGGCGGCGGCCGAGCCGACCGAGCCGGGGGAGTGGCTGCCGGAGCCCTTCGAGCACGCGGACCCGCAGTTGCTGATCTGCCGGTTCGACGTGAGCGAGGTCTACGACGACGAGGACCCGGACGACTGACGTCGGACGAACGTGTGAGGGGCGGGGCCCGGGAACCCGGCGGGCCCCGCGCCACGTAGGTGGTGTGGGGGGGGTCCGCGGGTCTCGGCGGGCGGCGGCCCCAGCCGCGGGGAAGTGAG
>NZ_JBHZCN010000211.1:0-5923 GCF_042755465.1 Kitasatospora sp. NPDC059160
TGGGGGGGGGCTCGCTGGGCCCGGGCCCCCCCCTTGGGGGGGGCCGGCCTGGGGGGGGGGGGGGGGGGGCGGCGGGGGCGCCCCCCCGGGGCCGCCCCCCCGGCAGGAGGGAGGGGCGGGTCAGACGGTCGGCAGGGTCTTCGCCGGGAAGTCGACCTCGGTGTGGCCGACCGAATTGAAGTAGTTGGTGAAGACGTTCAGCGCCACCGCGCCGATGATCTCGCCGACCTCACCGTCCGAGTAGCCGGCCTCGCGTACCTCGGCCAGCTCGGCGTCGGAGACGAAGCCCTTGGTGCGGATCACCGAGCGGGCGAAGCGCAGGGCGGCAGCGGTCTTCGGGTCGGCGGCCTCGGCACGTCCGCCAGCGGCCAGGTCGGCCTCGCTGACGCCGGCCCGGGCGCCGAGCACGTGGTGGGCGGCGTAGCAGTACTCGCAGGAGTTCTCGGCGGCGGAGACCAGGGCGATCTGCTCGCGCAGGGCGCCGGTCAGGCCGCCCTTGGCGAGGGCGCCGCTGAACGAGAGGTAGGCGTCCAGCACGGCGGGCGAACTGGCCATCGCCCGCATCATGTTGGGCGTCACGCCGAGGGCGCGGTCGACCTTGTCGAGCAGCACCTTGGCGGCGGGGGTGGCGGTGTCGGGGTTGACGACGGCGAGACGAGGCATGGCGAAGACTCCCGATACGGGTTGTTGTTGGCACTGCCAACTGATGTTGGCAGTGCCAAATATAGTTGGCGCTGCCTACAATGCAAGAGGCAAGGCCAACAAGGCCGAAGCGGGCGACCGGGCTGACCGGAGCGTGGAGGGAGAAGGGTGGAGGAGGTGGAGGGCGTCGCCGGACTCCCGGGACTGTCGCCGAGCGAACAGTTGCTGACCGGGCTCAGCAGGCTGGGCCAGGCGCTGCGACTGAGCAGCTGGCACAACGCCGGGCCCGCGAAGCTGACACCGCTTCAGGCCGACATCCTGGTCTTCCTCGCGGGGGACCGCCGCCCGCGCCGCCAGGGCGAGATCGTCACCGCGCTCGCCTCCACCGCGCCCACCGTCAGCGACGCCGTCCGGGCCCTGGTCACGAAGGAACTGGTCGAACGTCGCCGCGACCCGGCCGACTCCCGCGCGGCATCCCTGCTGCTCACCGAGGCCGGCGAGGCCGAGGCCGCCCGGCTCGCGGTCGTCCCCGAACCCCTCGCGGTCGCCCTGGCCGCCCTGGACGACGACGATGTCGCCGCCATGCTGCGCGGCACCACCGCGATGATCCGGGTCCTCCAGGAGCAGCGTGCGATCCCGGTCTCCCGCACCTGTGTCACCTGCCGCTTCTACCGCCCACTCGCCCACCCCGAGACCCCCGAACACCCCCACCACTGCGCCTTCGTGGACGCGGCCTTCGGCGACGGTGAACTGCGCGTGGAGTGCCCGGACCACGAGCCGGCGGTGACTCCCGATCCATCGGCCGGTCAGCAGCACCGGCCGGGGCTGCCGTAGCGTCCTACCCGCCGGCCGTGAGCGTGGCCCGCTCGACGTCGAGGCCGGATCGACGGACCCGTGACCCGGCCTGGGCCAGGTCGGCGCGGGCGGCGTCGGCCCAGTGCGGCGAGTGCCATCGGTGGGCGACGCGCTCGGCACGGGCGAAGTGGTCGGCGGCCTCCTGCGGGCGGTCGAGCATCAGCGCGAGTTCGCCGAGGGACTGGGCGACCGGGCGTAGGGCAAGAGAGAGGCCGACGGCTCCGGCCACGATGTCGTGGAACGGGAGGAGCTCCGGCTAGATCGCGGCGGCCGCCTCACCCCCCTCGTCACGCCATGTGATCAGCCGGGGGCAGTGCGCGAAAGTGTCCGACCGGGCCGAATGTGCGGGCGATCCGGCTTGTAGGCTCGTAAGGAACAGCTCGGATTCTTGAAGGGGGAGCCCGGTGCGCGCCCGTCGCTGGACAACTGTGGTCGCTGGAGTCGTCACGCTGAGCAGCCCGGCGGTGGCGTACGCCCGCGGTGGGGGCGGTAGCCACGGGTTCGGCGGCGGTGGGGGAGGCGGTGGCAGCCACGGTGGGGGCGGTGGCAGTCACGGCAGCGGCTTCCACGGGTTCGGCGGCGGTTTCGGCTTCGGGTTCGGGGCCGGCAGCGGTGGGTTCGTCTCCCTCCTGGTGATCGTGGCCGTCCTCCTCCTGATCATGTGGGTCGTGTACCGGCGCCGGAAGGCGGCGCAGGCAGTCGGCCTGAACACGGTGTCGGACCGTACCGCGCACCGCGCGGACGAGCAGGCGCGCGAGCGCGCCGCCCAGGTCGCGGCCCGGGTCGACGCCATCGCCGACACGGACGCGACCTTCGACCGTGCCGCGCTGGAGCGCCGGGCCGTCGAGCTGTACGTGACCGCCCAGAACGCCTGGACCCGGCACGACCACGCCATCCTGCGGCAGGTCCTGTCCCCGGTGCTCTACGGCAAGTGGGCCGAGCAGCTGCGCGACTACGAGTCCCGCGGCGAGGTCAACGTCGTGGAGATCGTCTCCGGCCCGGTGGTCGAGCTGGTCGATGTCGCCAACCGCGCGGGCGAGGAGAACGACACCGTCACTTTCCGGGTCACCGCGACGCTCAGGGACTACGTGCGCCGCGGCGACGGCGCGGACGCCGTGCGCAAGGACGACTCGACGCGCCCGGTCGAGTACTGGACGCTGCGCAAGAGCCCGGCCGGCGAGTGGATCGTGTCCTCGGTGGAGCAGGCGGCCGAGGGCGCGCACCACCTGACCAACGCCATCGAGACGGACGGTTGGGACCAGAAGGAGGTCGCCCGCGAGGCGGTCCTCGAGGTGGCCGGGAAGACCGCGGTCAGGGGCGCGGGCGACATCCTGTCGCTGACCAACATCTCGTGGAGCACGGACGCCGACACCGCCGTCGGCGATCTGAGCGTGCTCGACGGCCGGTTCGACAAGGCGGTCCTGGAGGTGGCCGTCGAGCGCTTCCTCGAGGAGTGGGTCATGAACGACGGCAGCCTGGACTTCACGTCCGTCCGCACGGTCGACCGGACCGTCATGCGGGACGCCGTCGTCAGGGCGGTCACGGTCCGCTCGCTGGTCTCCCGCGATCCGATCGTCTTCCGCGTCGCGGTCGACGCGGAGGGCGTCTACTACGAGGTCGACCGCCGCACCGAGCAGGTGCTGCGCGGCGACGCGCGCCGACGCCGCCCGATCACCCTCGCGTTCGACCTCCGGCTGGACGACACGTCGACCAAGGCGTGGACCGTGGTCGCCGCCGACGTGGAGTAGGCGGCGCCGTGGACGCGCACGACCGCTGACGGGACGGAACGGACCCCTCGCCCGCAGCAGAGCGCCGGCCTCAGGGCGTGGCGGCCACGGCCGAGCGGTCGGCGGCGATCCGTACCGCGAAGCCGGCCAGGGCGGTGCCCATCACGTAGCGCTGGATCCGGGTCCAGAGCGGGCGGCCGGAGAAGAACGTCGAGACCGATCCGGCGGTCAGCACGAAGATCCCGTTCACGAGCAGTCCGACGACGATCTGGGTCAGTCCCAGCAGCAAGCTCTGCGCCGCGATGTGACCCCGGCTCGGGTCCACGAACTGGGGCAGCAGCGACATGTAGAGGATCGCGATCTTCGGGTTGAGCAGGCAGGTCAGCAGGCCGATCGTGAAGAGCTTGCGCGGCGGGTCCGGCACGAGCTCGCGCTGCTCGAAGACCGAGGAGCCGCCGGGGCGCACCGCCTTCCAGGCCAGCCAGAGCAGGTAGCCCGCGCCGGCGAGCTTGACCGCCAGGTAGATCTCCGGGATCAGCGAGAAGACCGCCGAGATGCCCGCGGTCGCCGCCAGCAGGTAGGCGAAGAAGCCGGTCCCGACGCCGGCCAGGGAGATCAGTCCGGCGCGGCGCCCCTGTGCCACCGAGCGGGAGACGAGGTAGATCATGTTCGGTCCGGGCGTGAGCACCATCCCGAACTCCACCGCCGCGATGCCTGCTATCGCGCTGATACCGACCATGTCGCCCCCGCCCTCAACCGTCCTGTTTTGCGGGCGAAACCTAGCACGCGACGCTCATTCGGATCATGCCCCGGTCGTCTGCGGAGGACTCCGGCGGGTCACCACCCGTTCACAGCAGACCTGATAGCGGGGCGCGGCACGGGCGGCGACGCTTGTGGGACGCGGGCCCGGGCCTAGGGTGGCCCGGCCGGGACGAAGGCGGAAGATCCATGTCGCGTTTCCTCGATGGCCGGCCGCGGGCGGCCGAGCGGCTGAGCCGGAGCGCCGGCGCGGTCGGCGCCGTACTCGGTTGCACGATGCTCGTCGTCGCGGGCTGCAGTTCGTCGTCGACGTCGCCGTCCACCGTGTCGTCCCGCCCGTTCTCGCCGGACGTGAGCTCGTTCTCCGGGGTGCTGCCGTCCGCGGTGGCCTCGGCGAAGGCGTCCGTGCTGGAGTCGGTCTCGGCTGCCGCGGCCTCCCGGTCGGCGGCGGCCGCCTCGTTCGAAGCCTCCGTGTCGGCACAGGTGTCGGCAGGCCGTGCGGAGGCACAGGCGGTCCTGGCGAAGACGGAGGGCTCCGGCAACGCCCTGTCGGACGTCACGCTCACCGGGCTGCCCAAGGCGCAGGCGGCCGGCTTCAACGCCGCGCTGGTCACGGTGGTGAACAGCACCCGGGCGACGGCGTCGTACGCGGTCAAGGTCGAATTCCTCGACGAGAACGGCAAGGTGGTGGACACCAGCTTCCTGGGAGTCAAGGACCTGGCCCCGGGCGCGAAGGCCCAGCCCACCGCGTTCAGCCCGATCGACCGGGACAAGGCACTGCTCTCCAAGGTCACCCAGGCCCAGCGGTACTGAGAACGACGCACGCACGCACGGGCGGAGGCCAGGGGCCCCTGGGGTAGTCGTGTCCGGGGCAGGCGTGTGAGCATGACCGGATGACTGCGAGGACCGAAGAGGCGTACGAGCTCTACCGGGTGACGACTCCGGTGCTGGAGATCGCCTACCATCGGACCGGCGAGCGCCGCCGTGCGTCCGCTGCCCCGGTGATCCTCCTGCACGGTTTCCCCTACGACGTGCGGGCCTACGACGAGGTCGCGCGGCTGCTCGCCGAGGCCGGCCGGGAGGTGCTGACGCCGTACCTCCGCGGTTACGGTCCGACCAGGTTCCTGGACGCGGGGACGATGCGCAGTGGCCAGCAGGCCGCGCTGGCGCGGGACCTGGTGGAGTTCATGGACGCGCTGGGGATCGAGCGGGCGGTCGTCGCCGGTTACGACTGGGGCGGGCGGGCGGCCTGCGCGGCGGCGGCGCTGTGGCCGGAGCGGGTCCACGGCCTGGTCGCCGCGGGCGGCTACACCGTCCAGGACATCGCCCGGGCGATGGAGCCCGCCGCACCGGAGGCGGAGCGCGGCCTCTGGTACCAGTACTACTTCCATTCCGAGCGAGGCCGCCAGGGGCTGGAGCAGAACCGGGAGGAGCTGTGCGGGCTGCTCTGGCGGCTGTGGTCGCCGACCTGGGCGGGGGCGGCGGAGGCGTTCGCGGCGTCGGCGGCGAGCCTGCACAACCCGGACTTCGTGGACGTCGCGATCCACTCCTACCGCCACCGTTTCGGCCTGGTCGAAGGCGATCCGCGCTACCGGGAGGCGGAGGACGCGCTGGCCGGTCGGCCGACCGTCGTGGTCCCGACGGTGGTGCTGGTCGGCGAGGAGAACGGCGTGATCCCCGTGGCGGATCAGACCGGCACCGAGCGGTTCACCGGGCCGTGCGAGGTGCGGACCCTGCCCGGGGTGGGGCACAACGTGCCGCAGGAGGCCCCCGGAGCGTTCGCCGCGGCGATTCTGGGCCTGCCCGGGTAGCCGCGTGCCGGCCGGCGAGCCCGCGCTCCGAACCACGATGGCGGCCCGGCGCGCCGGCCGGGGGGGCACACGGGGGGCGCGCGGGGCGGGGGGGGCGGGGGGCGGAGGCGTGGGGGCCCGCCGGGGGAC
>NZ_JBHZCN010000212.1:0-5772 GCF_042755465.1 Kitasatospora sp. NPDC059160
GGCCCCATTCGTCGTTCGTCAGATCACCCCGCCCCATGCCGGGCACAACGAGCCCGGCATGGAGAAGTCACATGATCCGCCGGACAGAACCTAGCACTCCGGGAAACGACTCGTCTTGTAAAAGCCGGGCGCCGTCGCCCTTGCGACGGCAGTCGCGAAGGATCGTCCAGGTCTTCACTCGGACGAAGACGTGCTCGACGCGGGCGCGGACCTGCTTGTGCTCAGGCCTGTGCTCGGCCTGCCGGTCGGCGAGCTCACCTCCGCGTGACCGACAGTGCGGCATGACCAGGACCGAACGTCGGCGCAGCACCGTCACTCCTCCTGTGGCAGGACGAAGCGCAGCCGCATCGCGGTGCTGACGATCTGATAGCTAGTCAGGCCGGACTCGCTGAACGGGTTGGGTAGCGGGGTGATCCTCCGGCGCTCGTGGTCGTTGGTGTGGGAGACGTAGACGATCCGGTACTCCACGTCGGGCTGCAGCTGGCTCGCCCGTGCGGCCCGCGTCTCGGTGTCCCCGAGGTGGATGTCGCCGTCCGCGCCGGTGGACGACTTGACCTCGAAGAGCAGCGTGCGCTCGCCGTCCCGGATCAGGAAGTCGTAGCCGAGGCTGTCGTCGCCCAGCCCGTCGGCGAGGACGTGGCGGCGCATCTCCGACTTCCACGACTCCTCGGGCGGCACCCCGAAGTGCCGTTCCAGCCAGGCGCCGACCGCCACCTCGCCGGCGAGGCCGACCGCGACGGGCTTCTCGCCGCTACCGGACTCCCGCGCACCGCCCGTGCCGTTCCCTGAGCCGCCGGATCCGCGCTGGCGCGGGAGGGCGGCCGCGGGGCCGGGCGCCTCGGGGGTCACCACGTCGACCGGTGTCGCCAGCTGCGCCTCGGTAAGGTCGGCCACCACTCGGCGTGCGAATTCGCGCAGGTCGTCGCTCCCTATGGGCAGGTGCTCACCGTTGAACTCCAGCGTCGGCGCCTGGGCCCGTCCCGAGGGTGCCGTTCCCTTCCCTTCACGCGGCTCCGACGGCTGTCGGCCCGCCGCTTCGCCCTCCAGGCCGAGGTCGCCGAGGCTCGTCGTGGCCGGCATCCCCTCCGGCCAGTGGCCGCGCGAGTGCAGCCAGGCGATCAGCGCCTTGCGGGTCAGCGGCGCGAAGTCGAGGAGCCCCTCCGCCTCCATCTCCCGGGCCACCTGGGCTGCCCCGGGGCAGGTGGACTCCGTGCCACCCCCCTGCCGGGTGAGCCAGCGCTCGATCAGGGTGCGCAGTTCCGGCAGCCGGGCGTGCACGACGCCCACGCACAGGTCCCGCACCTCGCTCACCGGCAGCAGCACCCCCGAGCCCTTGCCTGCCGGGGGCAGGTGCTCGACCAGCCACCGGTCCGCGTGGTCGGCCATCAGCTGGGCGGGGAGCTCCCAGAGTGTCCGGTGCCACGCCGGATCGGGGCCGAGCCCCGGCAGTTCGCGCAGCCGCACGTACTCCCCCAGCTCGCGCCCGGCGCGGTGGGGGGCGGCGAACGCGTCGCGCACCCGGTCCACCAGCCGCGAGCGGTTGCCCTGCAGCCAGGTCTCGAACTGGCGGGTGTGCAGGGCGGAGTTGTCGATCGGGGCCAGCCCGAGGGTCTCCCACGCGCGGTTGGCCCGCTCCAGCGGCACGCTGAGCCGCAGCAGCAGCCGCTGCCAGTCGTCATCCGGAAGGGAGAGCAGCAGCTCGGCACGGTCGGCGCCGAGCTTCCCCGCCAGCCAATCTCGCAGTTCCTCAAGGCTGTTGAAGGTCTCCTGGAGCTGTTGCAGCTGTTCCGCCAGCTCGACGTCCTCGCAGGCGAGGACGGGCACCAGCCGGGCGCTGCCCGAGCGGGCGGAGGCGCGGTCGGAGAGCACCGCTTCCAGCCGGTGGAGCGGCAGGTCGAGCGCGGCGGCCAGGTCGTTCTCCGTTACCTCGGCGGTTCCCCGGCCCTGCATCCGCTGCCCCAGCTTTAGCAGGGCGAGCTCGAGTTCCGTCGCGAGGTAGGGAGCGCCGACTAGCTCGGCGATGCCCGGCGCGGCCGTCTGGAGGACGGGCCAGTGCGCTCGCGGCGGTGCCTGGACGACGACCAGGCAGGGGCGCTCGGGGTCGTCGTGAAGCACCGAGCGGTCGGTGGCGGCCAGCGTGTGTCCGGCGACATGGGTGACGGCCTCGGTGGCGAGCACCAGGGAGCAGGCTCGCAGGCGCCCGGTGAGCCGGGCGACCGTGACCGTCTCCGGACGCACGGCGCGGTCCTCGTCGTACTCCACTACCGCGGCCACCAGGGCGCGCAGCCAGGGGCCGGCGAACTCCAGCAGGGGCGTGCTCGGCGCCTGCGGCGCGGGCAGCTGGTCCGCGACTACCTGGACCGCGGCCTCGCTGCATGGGCGGGGTTCGAAGCCGTCGTGGTCCGCGAGGTAGTCGTGTACCCGGCTGCCCAGGGCCCGGTCATCCAGTGGCAGCACCGGGACGGGGATCTGGTCGAGCAGCCTGCGCTGCTGGCCGCTGCCCGGGTCCGGCAGGTGCACCGGCTCGGCGGTCTCGCCTTCGGGGGCGGCTGGGAGGACCTCCAGGGCGCCGGTCCGGGAGACCAGGAGGGCTTCGAGGTCGGCCCGCGAGCTGTCCTGGCCCTGGTGGGGCGGCAGCAGCTGCGACCAGGCCCGCTCGTAGGCGCGGCGGATCGCGTTGGCGTGCACCCCGTGGCGCAACTTAGGTGCTTCGAAGAGCAGTTGGGGTAGGTGGCGGAGCCGGTCGAGGGCGGTGCGGGGGTCAGACCAGTGGCGTACGCCCAGCAGGTCGAGCCGTTCTAGCGTTTTGCCGGTCGCCATCTGCCGAAGCCCCGCGGACACAACGGAGAGGTAGGCGGGCGGCTGCTCGCTCTCACTCCACCACCACGCGGCCGAGATCGGGGCGAAGGTGCTCCGGCCCTGGTGGTCCAGGGTCTGCGGAATCCACGGCGCATGGCGGAGGAAGGCGGCGAGCGGGGTCGGCCAGGCAGTCCCGGAACCGTCTCTGCCACGCACAAACCGGGTCTCCAAAGCGCTGTCCTGCCATGTGCCCAGGCCGTGGACGATCAGTTCGGCGTAGAGCCGGCGGGCCTCGTCCGAGAAGTCGGCGTAGGCGTCCTGGCCCGGGAGCTTGGCCAGCTGACGGTTCTGAGGCTGGTAGGCGACGGTCGCGTAGAGGTCGCCGTGCCTGTTCGGCCAGGTCTGGGCCGTGGCCACCCACTGCCGGCGCGCCTCGGCCGTACGGTGGAGAGACCGGTAGGCGTCGAAGGACCACGGGTGGTTGAGCTGGCTCCCCTTCACCGAGTCCGTGACGGGGAGATAGGTCGGCCGCAGGCCGTGGCGCACGTCCTGGCGTTCCAGGAAGCGCTGGAACACCGCCGGGTCGGTGCCGCTGCCCTCGCAAACCTCGGCGGCCGGCCTCAGGAGTGCGCCGTGGGCCTGCCGGAGGGAGCGGTCCAGGGTCCGGGTCAGGTCCAGGAAGCGGACGAGGGTGTCGTCGGCGGCCGAGGCCGCTCCCGTCCAGCCCGGGCCGAACATCGCGCTCCCGGTGGGCGACCAGCCTCGCCTGGTGGGGACGAGCAGGCCCTTGATGCGGGCGGCGCGCGGGCCCTGAGCGATCCACAGGCGGCAGGCGAGGTGCAGGCACTGCCACCGGGTCTCGTCGTCCTGCCCGTCCTGCCCCATCACCGCGGTCAGGGCGGGCAGCAGCGCCGCCGGGGTGTACGTCTGCACGAGCCCCTGCTGTTCGAGCCACCGTCGACCGGCGGCGCGGCGGCTCCGGGCCTTGCCTCGGCCTTCCGACCACGGGATCGCGTCATGGACGAAGGAGAGGTGCTCGCGCACGCGGGCGGGCAGCGCGTCGGGCTGGAGCAGGATGTCGCTTGTGCCGGGGAAGAAGACGTGCTCACCACCGGCGGGGACGAGCCGGCCGCCCGTGTCGAGGACGATCCGCTTGCCCCGCAGCGGGGCGGCGTCGGGGAACGACAGCGCCAGGTCGTGGTAGAAGTCGGCCCAGCGCTCGTGGCCGGTGTCCGCTGCGCCGGTGGTCTCGGCCAGCTGTTGGGCCACGGCCTCGGCCCACTGGGCGAGTTGGAAGGTCCAGGGCTCCAGGCGCACGTGGAGAAGACGGGCCATCCTCCGGAGCCGTTCGGCGCGCAGCGGGTGCAGGGCGGGGTCGATAATCTCCGCCTCGCCGGTCGCACCGACGGCCTGCGGGGTGAAGACCTCGACGCCCTCGGGCCGCTCGACGAATGTGCCGCGGTCGAGCGAGGTGCGTGAGCCCTCCGGGTGGACCCTCGGGATGAAGGCCACCTCGTTGAGCTTGCGGTCCAGCTTCCGGAACGCCTCCTGCAGCCGCTCCAGTTCGGCGCCGTTCCGGCAGACCAGGTCGATCGCGGCCTCGCCCGGCAGCCGCACCCGCCCCTCGTCGACCAGCACGGCAGCCCGGGCGCAGGCCGTGGCCACCTCGTCGAGCAGCAACTGGTTCCACGGCGTCTCGAGGACGAGCGTGCGGCGGCTGACATGTGAGAAGAACGGCGCGTTGACGTACCCGTCGACCGGGCACGCGGTCGTGGCACCCATCGGCAGGAAGGTGTAGAGCCGGCCGCCCCTCAGCGGTTCGCCCGCCGGGACGGCCACCGCCACCTCGGCGGACCCGCGCCACTTGTCCCAGGGCTTGCCCATGTCGCTGCTGGCCGCGATGGCGGGGAGGAGGCGCTCCTCCGGCACCCGGCTGCGGACCAGGACCAGGTCCAGCTTCCGGCGCCCGCGGCGCAGCGCCACCTCCTCGATCCTGAGGTCGCGGGACCTGTACAACGTGATCACCCGCCGCCCGAAGACGACGCGCTTCGGGGCGGCGCCGGCCTGGGTGTGGGACACCACGACCATGGCCAGCCGGTCGAGGAAGAGCTCGAAGGGCGCGCTGTCGTCAGTGAGTTCGCGCAACTGTTGGACAGCCGAGGCACGGGCCTCCGCATCCTTGAGGGGCAGCCGGACGACGGTGACGATCCCGCGACGGCAGAACTGCCGCACCGGCTCCGGGACCTCGTCGACGGGCACCGGGAGCAGCAGCGCAGAGAGGTTCTCGCGCAGTTTGTCGGCCGCGCCGGGGTCGTCCGGGGCCGCTTCGGCCGCCAGCCGGTCGAAGTCCGACGACCGGGCGAAACGGAAGCAGTAGCCGTCGAAGGTCTTGGCGCCCGGGCGGGAGACGCTGTAGACCTCCGGGGCCTCGGTCAGCTGACGGACGCTCTTGAAGCCCACCCCCTTGTGTCCGATGCCCTCGTCCGGCCGCTTGCTGGACGCCGCGACCCGGCGCAGCGCGTCGAAGCGCTTCGGCGTCAGCTCACGGCCGCCGTTGGCCACGTAGAGGACCCCGTGCTCGCCCTCGGTCTCGTCGAGCAGGATCTCCACCCGCCCGTCGCCCGCCTTGGCCGGGTGTGCATCGTGGGCGTTCTGCAGCAGTTCGACGATCACTCGCCCCTTGTACTCGGTGGCCAGTACCTGCTCGATCACCGCCTTCAGATCGCGCGAGTCCGTGTCGCCCTCCGCCAGGTTCCTCAGGCATGTCCGCGCCTTCTTCACGGACTGCGCCCACACCTGCCGCCGACGGGAACCCGCCGCCCCAGAGACCTTCAACCGCCGCCTCCACTCGCCGTACGAAGTCATCCGCGGCCACGCTACTAGGTTCTGTCCGGCGGATCATGTGACTTCTCCATGCCGGGCTCGTTGTGCCCGGCATGGGGCGGGGTGATCTGACGAACGACGAATGGGGCC
>NZ_JBHZCN010000213.1:0-5703 GCF_042755465.1 Kitasatospora sp. NPDC059160
CCCTGCACCCCACGCCCCCCGCAACTCAACGAGAGTGCCGGGCGCCTTCGCGTACAGGGAGGTCAGGCGGCGAGGTCGAACTCGCGGCCGTGCACCCCGGACATGAAGCAGAAGAACTCGTGCAGCGTGTACGTGTGGACCTGGGCGTCGGGGGTGGCCGTGTCGCGAACCTGGACCCCGGCGCCAGTGAAGCTGAGGGCGATGCGGTGGCCCGTGAAGACGCCGCGGCGCAGGTTCGCCAGCCAGCCGTTCCAGACCTCAGCCGGGTAGACCTGGGCGGGCAGTGAGCGGTCCTTGGAGTCCCGCAGGGCCACGTGGCCCTCGGCGAACGCCGTCTCGAAGCACCCCTGGGCGCTCTCGGACGCCCGGGCCTTGAACCAGGTGGCGTGGCTGAAATTAGGAACAGTCATGTCATCTCACGTCTCGTGCCGGATGGTTCGTACGAACTCCAGCGAGGCGGCCGGGGAGAGTGCCTGGCCGCACAGCTGGGTGTAGAGCTGCCCGAACCGCCGGATGTCCTTCGGCTTCGGGAGGTAGAGGTTGCCGCCCGGCGTGTCGCAGTACACGACCTCGGGCTCGGCAGGGTCCGGGAAGTCGATCATCGTGAAGCCGCCCGTCAGCGATCCGTGGGGTCCGGCCGCGAAGGGCAGGCACTGGAAGGTGATGTTCGGGACTTCCTCGCCGCACCGGATCAGGTGGTCGAGCTGGTCGCGCCAGGCCTCCGCGTCGCCGACCGGCCTGCGCAGCGCCGCTTCATCCAGGATGATCGCCAGCTCGACCGGGACCGGTTCCCTGGTGAGGACCTCCTGCCGGGCCATGTGGGCATCGGTCAGGAGGTCAAGCTCGGTGTCGCTCGCGGCCGGCAGGCCGGACCGGAGGATGCCCCGCATGGTGGGACGGGTGCGCGTCAGGCTGTGGATCGAACCCAGGGCGAAGACCCGCAGTGTACGCGCGGCCTCCTCCAGCCCCAGGTAGGTCTCCAAGGTGGGAGGGAAGGCGGCTTCGTGCGCGGTCCACATGCCGCCCTCGGGTGCCTCGCGAGCCATGGCCAGCAGCGCGTTGCGCTCGTCCTCGGGGACGCTGTACCTGTCGAGCAGCCCCTTGAGCTCGATCATCTTGACGTCGCGCTTGCCGTTCTCGATCCGGCTCATCGTGCTGTCCGACACCCCGATGGACTGACCTGCCTGTTCGACCGTCAGTCCTGAAACTTCACGGAACTCCTTGAGGCGTCGGCCGACCTTCCGCCGGTGCTGGAGCGGCCCCATGGGTGCTGTCGCCACTGCTGACCCTCCCCTCTGCCTGCGTGCCAGAGCCGATTTTGCCCTACGGACCGCACCAGGAGTAATCGCTCCGCTCACCGACGCCCTCCACTCCGAAGGAGATCAAAGGAAATTTCACAGAGAAGTTGCACGCTGAAATTTCAGGGTACATCCTAGGTGTCACGGAGACGTGACGGTCGGTGATCGCTTTTTCCTCGGCCGCGCCGGAGACGAGGGATACCCCCATGCCGCTCAGCACTTCGACGTTCGCTCACCAGCCCCCCGGCGGGCTGACCGCGCCGCCAACCGGCCTCACCCCCGGCGCCCGCTGGCTCCTCCACGGCCAGTCGGACCTCGTCTCCCGGGTGGCCGCCTGGCGCGAGCTCCACGGGCTGGCACCGATCCAGATCCTGCCCGGCCCCGGCTGGGAGGCCATCGCCGTTCACCGCGTGCTGGGCGAGCCCGCACTGCGGCGACTGGGCCGACCCGGACCGGTTCTCTTCACCGGTGGCTCGATCGTCTTCTTTGTCCCGGCCCTCACCCACCCCTGGGGGTCCGTGCTCAACGGCATAGCCAGGAAGACCCCCGAGCTCTGGGATTGGGGGAAGAGCCTCACCGGCCATCTGTCGGCGGACGGAACACACGAGATCCACTGCCCCAGGCCCGGCATCCCCCACCGCAAGGGCCCGTATTGGCTGGCCGAACCCGACGGCACCGACCGGCTGACCTTCGCCGGGGAGCTGGCCTCCGCACTCGACGCCGTCTCCGAGTCGGCGCTCGCACCCCTCCTCGCGGGCAAGGAGAAGGCGCCCACGACGGAGACGGCCCCCAGCGCTCCCCAACTCTCCCCCGAACGTTCGCGCAACACCGTCGCCGCCTTCTTCGGCCGGCGGCCGCACAGCACGGAGGCGACATGACCCCGCCCGTCCAGGTCAGCACCGAAGACGCCAGGCAGACCTCCTTCAAGCTGAGGGAGGCTCACCTCACCGCCGAGCACATCCCCCTGCTCCGTTCCCTCGCCGTCGACCGGTGCCACCGCTGGCTGGCCGAACGCGGCTGTGTTCTCGGCGACCCCGAGCAGGACCCCGTCAGCGCTGCCGTGCACGACGCGATGCTCGTCCTCACCGAGCTGCTCACCAACGTCCTCAAGCACGTGATCAACCACGGCACCTGCTGGCCTCCCAGCAACGTGCCCGCGCAGCGCCCCGGCGCCCCCGAGTGGATCGAGCTCGACCTGGAGCTGGAGGCGACCACCGGCCTGACCCTGCTCATCGTCGTCCGCGACGGCGCCCCGAGCGGGCCGGTGCTCGACACCACCGAGCCCGGCGACTTCGAAGGCGGCCTCGGCCTCGGCCTGGTGCGCGCCGTCAGCAACGACGACTGGGGCTGGGAGCCCACGGGCAGCGGCAAGGCCGTCTGGGCCCGCTGCCCCCTCGTCACCCCGACGAACTGAGCGATCGGAACCCCCCATGACCACCCGAGCCCCGCACCCGCGAACAACCCGCGCAACCCCGACACGGATCGGCCCAGACCGGTTCCGCCTTCCCGACGGCCGCATCCTCACCGTCCCGGTGCCCGCCGGCGGGCACGAACTCCGCACCGGCTCCTGGATCAAGGTCGGCGACACGGCGTGCGAGATCACCAGCCTGCTCTCGCGCCGGGACGGCGGGCGCACCCTCCACCTCGACGACGGTGCCCTCATCCTGCCGCTTCCCCGCCTCGAAACCGTCGCGGAGTTCACCGTCCTCACCACCGGCCAGCCGCCCGCCCCGTCCACCCCTGCCCGGACCGGCGAACCGCCCCGGCGGCGGCCACCGCGCCCTTGCGCTCGAACGGAACCCTCCATGCGACCCGCACCCTCCCGGCCCGCCCCGCAGGTCCGGCCGCTCGACACCCGAGTGCACGTCACCGAGCCGGACCACGCCGGGATCTA
Source organism: Kitasatospora sp. NPDC059160 (assembly GCF_042755465.1). Taxonomy (NCBI): domain Bacteria; kingdom Bacillati; phylum Actinomycetota; class Actinomycetes; order Kitasatosporales; family Streptomycetaceae; genus Kitasatospora; species Kitasatospora sp. NPDC059160. The sequence continues at coordinate 3,193 of NZ_JBHZCN010000213.1, forward strand.
CCACCTCTCCGACGGCCGGGCCCTGCTCAACCCCCTGCCCGCCGGGGCCGGCGACATCCGCATCGGCAGCTGGGTCCAGCTCGACGGCAGGCCGTACGAGGTCGCGGACATGACCGGTCTGATCACCCGCCGGGTCCTGCTCCTGCACGGCACCCGCCAGGTCATCGTCCTCGGTCTGAGCGACACCGTGCAGCGCTACACCGTCCTCGAACGCCGCCGGGACGGACGGTAGACGGTGAACCCCCTGCCCCGACACCACCCCACACCCGCCCAAGCCGCTGCCATGCCGCCCGGCATCTGGCTGCTCGGAGTCCTCGGCAGCACGCACCGCGACCGGGGCTTCATCCGCTGGCTGGCGGAGCCCGACCTCCTGATCTCCGTCCCCACCGGGAGCCGCTGGGACACGATCTCCCTCCCGGCGGCCACCGGGCTGCCGCTGCTCGCCGCCGCCCTCGCCGGCCCCTGCGCCCACCGCCTCGGACCGGTGCTGTACGACGCGACCTCCGACCTCACCTACTGGCTGATAGCCCCGGACCAGGAACAGCCGTGGCTCGGCCACCACCCGCTGGCCAACCTCCTGCCCGCCGGTGAACGCCTCAAGGTGCCCAACCCCGCGCCCGACCCCGACTTCATCGACGAGCCGGCCAGCCCCGGACCTGCGGTCGTCCGCTGGGCCTACTGGCCGCCCGTCACCGGCACCCTCACCTCGGGGCGGTGGCTGGGCCACACCCTCATCGACCCTGGCACGCCGGTGAGCGCAAGCCACCCCCGAGAGGACTAAGCCGACCCGGCCACCACCGCCCCGACACCCCGAGGACCCCCGTGCCCGCCGCCCGCTTCACGGCCACCTACACCAGCACCGACCTCGCCGGTGCCCGCCACCCTCTGCTGCGGCACGTCAGCCACCACGCCACCGCGGGGCAGGCCCTGCGCTGGCTGGGCCGCCTGCTGCGCGCCGGAGGAACCCAGCTCGACCGCTCTGAGCGGGACCACCGCCTGGAAGCCTTCACCGACAACGACGCCTTCCACCGTGTCTGCTTCCGGCTCAACAACGGCACCCCTCTGCGCATCCAGCACCGTGCCGGCCGACGCGTCGTCACCGTGGCCGTGACCAACACCGTCCACTGGCGGCTCCTGCCCGCCAGCCCCGAGCCGCCCCGGGAGGTTCGCCGGGCGGCCCTGGTCCGAAGCCGAACCGCGGCCGCCAGGAGCCGCTGCCTGCGGCGGGCCGAGGGCCGCGAGCAGCCGGAGCACCGGCCGTGACCGGCACCCCGCTCGGTGCGCCGGGCACCGGCGGCCACCGTGTCGACACCCCCATCGGAGGCGCCCCGCGACCACGGGCACCCGCATCGCCGACAACCCGGCCGCCCCCAGCGGCCTGGCAGAACCAGAAACGACCCCCTCCGCATCGGCGACGCGCCACCGGCGAAGCCCCGACCAGACCCCGAAGGACATGAACGACTCACCCGCCCCCGAGCACCAACTCCTCGTACCCCCCGCGTCGGCGGCGAGGACCCTGCCCATCCTCCTCACCCGGCAGGTCGCCCCCGGCGCCCGCATCCTCCAGATCGGCCCCGACAGCGACATCACCCGCGAGCTCGCGAACCTGAGCGGAGACACCCCCTTCTTCTCCGTCCAGCCGGACCGCGCCGGCGAAGAAAGCGTGCGCGCCCCGCTCGGACCCCGCGGCCGCAACCTCGGCCTCGTCGATGTCCACATCGGCGACCTCGCACACGGCCGACCGGACCAGGGCCCCTACGACCTGATCGTCTCCGCCCTCCCCGTCCGGGGCATCCCCCGCGCCTGGCTCACACAACTGGCCAGGGGCGGTGCCCTGGCCGTTCCTCTCGCCTTCGGTGGCCGCCACCCCTGGGCCGCCGCAGTGAATCGCGCCACCGGCGTGCGAGTTCGGCTGCTCACCGCGGGGGAGGATCACTGGCCGGTGCCCGAGGACGGCCCCCTGTACCCCGACGGCGGCGACACCCCCGCGACCCGCCCCCACCTTCCGGCCCCCGACCTGGGCACACGGCGCCGGAGGGCGGTCGCCGCTCTGCGAGAAGAGCAGTGGGCCGACCTGTGGGCCTACCTGGCCGTGCACCACCCCCGCCGCCTCGCCGTCGCCGGGGTGGAAGAACGGCTCCGCTGGGAGCAGACCCTCGCGCTGGCCGACGGCGAGCACGCTGTCTACATCCGCCCGGACGGGCTGTGGACCACCAGCGACCAGCGCCCCGCCAGAGCCCTCGCAGCCCAGGCCGAGCAGGCGATCCTCCACTGGGGCTGGGCGCACCGGCCTCCCTTGCCCTGGTGGGTGGCCGAGCTCGGGCCCGTCACCGCGTCCACCGCATCCCTCCTCCGGCCGGACGGTTGGCACATCAACCGGATCCGGATCGAGTAACCGGCCCTCTGCAAGGCCGACGGGGCGCCCACCCGGTTTCGTTGGCGCCCCCTCGGCCAGCAGGGGGGGGAAAGCCGCATCCGCAACTCGCCACGCCTCCCGCGGGGAATACCAAC
>NZ_JBHZCN010000214.1:0-5690 GCF_042755465.1 Kitasatospora sp. NPDC059160
GGTGGGCGGTTCACCTCCTTCGTGAACCGCCCACCCGGCCACAGCCCTTTCCCCTTCCCTGCCCCGCCCTTTACCCAAGCCCGACCCGGGTGTGCGGCATGATCTGTACGGATCAACCGCCGACCGAGGAGCCACCGATGCACCGCTCCGCGCGCACCGCCGCCCTGGCCGCACTCGCCCTGCTCGCCGCCGCCGGCTGCGCGGCCACCCCCGCAGGGGCCCGCACCCAGCCGCCCACCGGCTCCGCCACCGCCGCTCCCGCACCCAGCGGCTCGGCCGCCTGGACCGGCGGCTTCCGCGGCTACGGCACCGCCCAGTGGCAGCGCTCCTGGGGCGTCGCGGGCCAAGGTGCCTGGGGCGCGGCCGACTTCACCGCCGTCGAGGACCGGACCGCCCCCGACGGCGGCCCCGCGCTCCAGGTGACGTACGGCGCCGGCTCCTCCGCCAACTCCTGCACCGACTGCCCTAATCCGGGCGGCGGCCAGTTCTACACCGACCTGAACGCGCTCGGCCTGTCCGCCCTCGCCCAGGGGCCCACCCTGGACCTCAAGTACTCCCTCCGCTTCCCCACCGGCCGCGACTGGGGCAAGGCCGGCAAGCTGCCGGGCCTGTACGGCGGGAAGATCGGCCAGGAGTCCGGCGGCAACCACGGCGCGGGCTGGTCCACCCGCTACATGTGGCGGGGTGCCAACGGCAGCCCCGACAACGGCGAGGTCTACCTCTACACCCCGACCAACTCCGGCCCGACCGGCTACGGTGTGGACGAGGGCCTGGGCGACTGGCACTTCCAGGCCGACGACCGCTGGCACACCGTCGAGCAGTCGGTGAACCGGAACACCGGCGAGGTCACCGTCTGGTACGACGGCCGCCAGGTGTACTCCGCCAGGGTCGCCTCCGGCATCGCCTCGATCCCCTTCGGCGGGGTGCTGTTCTCGACCTTCTACGGCGGCCACGACACCAGTTGGGGCCCGGCCAGCACCCAGCGCGCCCAGTTCGCCGGCTTCTCGCTCTCCGCCGGCGTCCAGCACTGACGAGCGGGGGCCTCACCGCCCTCGTCAAGGGGGTTTCCGGACTCCGGGATCCCAGCTGGAAATGGTCGGTGAAGGGCGTCCAAACATGTAGCGGTCATGCCATACTGCGTCGGTGACCTCAGCCAGCCCAGCGACACCCCCGCACCGCTCCAGGCCCCAACTGGGCCGGAAATTCACCATGCTGTGGTCGGCCTCGTCGATCTCGGCGGTCGGCGACGGCATGCGGGACTCGTCGCTTCCGTTGCTCGCCCTGGCCATCTCGGACTCCCCCTCGGCGGTGTCCGTGGTCGCGGTGGCCGGATCCCTCCCCTGGCTGCTGATGGCCCTGTTCGGCGGCGTCATCGCCGACCGCTTCGACCGCCGCCGGCTGATGTGGACGATCGACTTCGGCCGCGCCGCCATCCTGCTGGGGTTCGCCGCCTGGGTCTTCTCCACCACCCCGCCGCTCGCCCTGCTCGCCGCCCTGGCCTTCGTCCTCGGCTGCGGGGAGACGGTGTTCGTGAACGCCGCCACCTCGACCATCCCGGACGTGGTCCGCTCCGAGCAGCTGGACGTCGCCAACGGCCGTCTCCAGGGCGGCCTGCTGGTCGGCCGGATGATCGGTCCGCTGGTCGGCACCAGCCTGTTCGCGATCGCGGCCGGCTACCCGTTCACCGTCGACGGCGTCTCCTTCGCCCTCGCCGCCGCCCTGGTCGCCGCGACCGGCCGCTCGGGCTCCCCCCGGGCGCGGTCCGAGCGCCGGGTCATGGCCGAGGTCCGCGAGGGCGTCCGCTGGCTGTACGGGCACAAGCAACTGCGCCTGGTCGCCTCGCTCTCCGCCGTGGCCGCGGGCGCCTCCTCCCTCGGCATCACCATGATGGCGCTGCTGGTCACCCGCACCCTGCACGAGCCCACCTGGGCCTTCGGCGCCGTCCTCGCCACCGGCGTGGCCGGCGGCACCGCCGCCAGCATGGTGGCCGGCCGGATCGGCGAGCGGCTGGGCCGGCGGGCCCGGATCACCCTCGCCTTCGTGCTGATGGGCTCCTCGCTGCTGCTGATGGGCCTGAGCCCCTCGGCGTTCGCGGTGGCCCCGCTGTTCGCGCTCGGCAACTTCGGCGTGGTCACCTGGAACGTCCAGGCGATCTCGCTGCGCCAGCAGACCGTGCCCAAGGAACTGCTCGGCCGGGTCAACAGCTGCTACCTGATGCTCTCCCGGGTCGGGATGCTGATCGGCGCGGGCCTCAGCGGCTGGATCGGCTCCACCGTCGGCATCCGCACCCCGATCGTCATCGCCGGTGCGCTGATCCTCGCCGCGCTGTTCGTGATCCCGCGGATGGGCGACCTCGAACCGGCCCCGGCGCCCGTCGCCGAGGAACAGCCGGTCGAGCAGCGCGCGGGCTGACCCGTCCTGACCGACTGACCGACTGACCGACTGACCGACCGCAGGCTCGACGGCGGCGGCTCCCTCCCCCGGGGGAGCCGGTTCCTCCTCCCGGCCGAGGCCCACCCCCGGTCCGGCTGCGAGCGTTGGGGCACCGCCCCCGCCGCACCGGAGAGCCCCCATGACCGCCCTCGCCCAACTCCCGCCCGCCACCGGCCGCCTGCGCACCGCCTGGGCCGCCGCCCACACCCCCGTCCCCGGCGTTCCGCGCTGGGCCGGGCTCGCCGCCCGGGCGGTGCCGCTCACCGTCCTGCCGTCCAGCGCCTGGCGGATCGCCACCTGCACCTTCCACGCCCCGCTGGACGGCGACGCGGTGCAGGACTCCGGCAGCCTCCCCTGGTGGCTGCCGCTGGAGCTGTACGTCGTCCTGCTGTCGGCCGTCTCCGAGCTGCTCGCCTTCACCGCGCTCGGCCTGGTCGCCCGCTGGGGCGAGGTGCTCCCGCGCCGGCTCCCGCTGCTGGGCGGCCGACGTGTCCCGGTCGCGGCGGCCGTCGTCCCGGCCGCGCTGGGCGCCGCCGCGCTCAGCGTCGGCACGCTGCTGTTGACCGTGCTGCTCTCGACCGGCCGCGACCTCCGGGGCCGACCGCTGCCCGACGGCCTCCCGATGCTGTCCGGCGACTGGCACACCGTCGTCCTGGTCGCCTGCTACGCCCCACTGCTGCTCTGGGGCCCGCTGCTGGCCGCCGTCACCTGGGCCTACCTCCGCCGCCGACGCGGTCCCTCGTCATGAGCGCACCTGCGCACACACCATAGACTGCGGGCATGAGCTCCGGCGCCGATCTGGCAGATGCACACCGCTCGCAGCAGCGGGCCGAGGCGCGGCTGGACGTCGCCGCCTCCGTCCTCTCCCTGCTGGCCGACCGCACCCGGCTGGCGCTGCTGGAGCGGCTCGGCCGGGGCGAGGCGGACGTGACCACGCTGACCGAGGCGACCGGGGCCGCCCGACCCTCGGTCAGCCAGCACCTGGCCAAGCTGCGGCTGGCCGGGCTGGTCGCCACCCGCAAGGACGGCCGGCGGGTGGTCTACTCGCTGCGCCACGGGCACCTGCGCCGGCTGGTGGACGAGGCCCTGAACGTCGCCGACCACCAGATCGGGCACCTCCCCCCGCACGACTGAGCCCCGGCCGGTCCGCGCAGGTCGTTCCGTCCGACAAACAGGTGCACACGTATGCACGCATTGCCTATGATGGGCGCACCACCACCCCCACCTCCGCCCCGGGACGGGCCCATGCTGACCGTGCTGCGCAACCGCACCTACCGCCACCTGTTCACCGCCCAGGTCGTCGCCCTGGTCGGCACCGGCCTGGCCACCGTGGCGCTCTCGCTGCTCGCGTACTCGATCGCCGGGAGCGACGCCTCGGCCGTCCTCGGCACCGCACTGGCGATCAAGATGGTCGCGTACGTGACGATCGCCCCGGTCGCCGGAGCCCTCGCCGGGCTGGTCCCCCGGCGCACCCTGATGGTCGCCATGGACCTCACCCGGGCCGCCGTCGCCCTCACCCTGCCGTTCGTCGACCGGGTGTGGCAGGTCTACGTCCTGATCTTCCTGCTCCAGGCCGCGTCCGCCGCCTTCACCCCGACCTTCCAGGCCACCATCCCCGAGGTGCTGCCCGCCGAACGCGACTACACCCGGGCGCTGTCGATGTCCCGGCTCGCCTACGACCTCGAATCGCTGTTCAGCCCGGCACTCGCCGCCCTGCTGCTCTCCGTGGTCCCGTACCACTGGCTGTTCGCCGGGACGACCGCGGGCTTCCTCGCCTCCGCCGCCCTGGTCGTCTCCGCCGTGCTGCCCAGGCCCCGGCCGGTCGAACGCACCGACGGGATCTACCGCAGGGCCGCGTTCGGCACCCGGCTGTTCCGGGCCACCCCACGGCTGCGGGCACTGCTCGCCCTGGACCTCGCGGTGGCGGCCGCCGGCGCCATCGTCTTCGTCGACACCGTCAACGTGGTCCGCGACCACTTCCACCGCCCGGTCGGCGCCGTCTCGCTGGCCCTCGGCGCGTACGGCGTCGGCTCGATGCTCGCCGCCCTGCTGCTGCCGCGGCTGCTCACCCGGGTCAGCGACCGGTCCGTCATGCTGCCCGCCGCCTTCGCCCTGCCCGGCGTCCTCGCCGCCGTCACCGCGATCACCGCCGCCCCGGCCGGCACCGGCAGCTGGCTCGCCCTGCTCGCCGCCTGGGCCCTGATCGGCGCCGCCGGCTCGGCCGTCCTGACACCCGGCGGCCGGGTGGTCCGCCGCTCCGCCGCCGACCCCGACCTGCCGGCCGCGTTCGCCGCCCAGTTCTCGCTGTCGCACGGCTGCTGGCTGCTCACCTACCCGCTGGCCGGCTGGCTCGCCGCCGGCGCCGGACTCCCCGCCACCGCGGTCGTCCTGGGCGCGGTCGCACTCACCGCCGCCCTGGCCGCCACCGCCCTGTGGCCCGCCCGGGACCCGGACGCCCTCAGCCACCGCCACACCGAGCTGCCGCTCGGCCACCCCCACCTCGCGGACGCCCGCCCCACCCCCGACGGCAGCTGGCAGCACGGCCACCACTACGTGATCGACCAGCACCACCACGCCTGGCCCCACCCACCCCGCGCCGCACTGAACTGAACTGAGCGGTGGGGCCGACGGACGGCCGGCCACGGTCCCACCGGAGCCGCGGGTCAGCCCCTGGTCACCGGGATGCTGTGCGCGGCCATCGCCGCCGCCAGCCGGTCCGGCTCGTCCGGGGTGATCACCGGCTTGACCCGGGCGCCGAGGTCGACGACGAAGGCCACGCTCTTGTCGATCCGCCCCAGGTCCAGGTTGAAGTAGTGCACGAAGTCCCCGGATCCCCAGATCCGCCACCGCCCGCCGACCCGGGTCAGCGGCACCTGCCGCAGCCCGCGGATCCGCCCGTACGGGATCCGCTTGGCGGACGCCAACGGGAAGTAGTACCGGCGAATCACGAGCTCACGCGCGGTGCACGTCACCAGACCGTCGTTGTACATGCGGGCCAGGCTAGCCCCGGCCCCCCGCGCAAGCCCTCCCATCGGAGGCCGGTCCGGGCAGGTCCGCCCGGACGTCGCATTGGGGGGACTACCTGGTGATACGCATAGCTCCCCGCGGACGTGCACCTGGGCGGACCCGGAAATGCGAAAAGGCCCACCCGGTCACCCGGGTGGGCCTTTTCTGAATGATTGTTCGGCGGCGTCCTACTCTCCCACAGGGTCCCCCCTGCAGTACCATCGGCGCTGTGAGGCTTAGCTTCCGGGTTC
>NZ_JBHZCN010000215.1:0-5646 GCF_042755465.1 Kitasatospora sp. NPDC059160
AGTACGTCCAGTACGAGGCCGACTCGGGCGCACGCCCAGCCGGGCGCCCAACGCCGCGCGCTGATCTGCCAAGATCCGCCGGACAGGCCCTAGCGGCCGACGTACTTCGGCTTCTCCTTGGCGATGAAGGCGCGCACCGCGATCCGGTGGTCCTCGCTCTCCCCGGCCAGGGTCTGGAGTTCGTCCTCCTTGTCGAGCAGCTCGTCCAGCGAGTGCGAGGCGCCGTACGCCAGCGACTCCTTGACGGCGCCGTAGGCCACCGTCGGGCCCTCGGCCAGCTCGCGGGCGAAGACCCGTGCGGTGGCGGCGAGTTCGTCGCCCGGCACGACCTTGGTGGCCAGGCCCAGCTCCATCGCCTCGGCGGCCTTGACCGTGCGGGGCAGCATCAGCAGCTCGGTGGCCTTGGCGTGCCCGACCAGCCGGGGCAGCGTCCAGGACGCGCCGGAGTCGGCGGTCAGGGCGATCCCGGCGAAGGCGGTGTTGAAGCCGGCCCGGTCGGACAGGATCCGGAAGTCGCAGGCGAAGGCGAGCGAGGCGCCCGCGCCGGCCGCCACCCCGCCGACCGCGGCGACGGTCGGCTTGCGCATCCCGGCCAGCGCGCGGGTCAGCGGGTTGTAGTGCTCGGCGACGGTCCGCAGCGCGCCCTCGCCGGTCTCCTCGAAGCGCTTGAGCAGCGCCAGGTGCTCGTTCAGGTCCTGCCCGACGCAGAAGGCCCGCTCGCCCGCGCCGGTGAGCAGCACCGCGCGCACGGCCGGGTCCCCGGCGGCCTCGGTCACGGCGTCGCGCAGCGCGACCTTGGTGGCCACGTCCAGGGCGTTCATCGCCTCCGGGCGGTTGATGGTGATGACGGCGAGGCCGCCGTCCAGCTCGTAGAGCACGGAATCGGACATGGGTGAGGGCTCCCTCGACGATCGTCACGCGGGTGGTCGTGCCAGGATGCCGGAGCGGAGGGCGGACTGGGGAGTGTGAGGTATCGCACCTTCCGGTGCCGTCACCACCGCCGCCACGCCGGGGCTTTTGGTGCCGATTGCGGTGGTTGCTGCCGGTCCGGCCGTGGTTGCACCGAGAGTGATGTTGGTCATCAGGCCGTGGCATGCGGGATAATGGCTTCCGATCAATGCGTTCGATACCGGCGGTGGACGGACTGCCGGTGCGTAGCTGAGCGGTTGCAGGAAGGGGAACGAGCATGGCGGCCATGAAGCCGCGGACGGGTGACGGCCCGCTCGAAGTCACCAAAGAGGGGCGGGGCATCATCATGCGCGTTCCGCTCGAAGGCGGCGGACGTCTCGTGGTGGAGCTCACGCCTGACGAGGCCGACGCCCTGGGCGAGGCCCTGAAGAAGGCCTGCGGCTGACCGCAGCGCTCGCCGTCTCCTGGAGACGTACCGCCGGGCCCGGGCACGACGTCATGTCGGCCCGGGCCCGTGCGTTCTCCGGGGGCGGGGGCCCGGCGCCGTACGGCCGCTAGCGCTTCACGGCGCAGAGCAGCCCGTCCGAGACCGGCAGCAGCGCGGGCAGCAGGGCGTCGCTCTCCCGCACGTCCCGCACCAGGTCGCGCACCGCGCCGGTCTGCGGGTCCTGGTGGTCCGGCTCGGCGAGCCGGCCCTCCTGGAAGACCCCCTCGAAGCAGACCATCCCGCCCGGCCGCAGCAGCCGCAGCGACTCCAGCAGGTACTCCCGCGACTCGGCCGGGTCGCCGTCGCAGAACACCAGGTCGTACTGGCCGTCGGCGAGCCGGGGCAGCACCTCCAGGGCCCGGCCCGGTATGAACCGCGAGCGGTTGGCCGCGAACCCGGCCGCCTGGTAGGCCTCGCGGGCCAGTTGCTGGCGCACCGGCTCCGAGTCGACCGTGGTGAGCACGCCGTCCGGCCGCATCCCGCGCAGCAGGTAGACGCCGGAGACGCCGGTGCCGGTGCCGATCTCGGCCACCGCCTTGGCGTCCAGGGCGGCGGCCAGCAGCCGCAGGCAGGCCCCGCCGCTCGGCCCGATGGCCCGTATGCCGGTCCGCGCGGACTGGGCCCGGGCGTAGGTCAGCACGGCGTCCTCGCCCACGTAGGTGTCGGCGAGGGCCGCGCGCGCGGGCCCGAACTCGCTGATGGCTGCCTCTTTCGGAGCCCCGGGTGGCGGCCCGGTGCCGGAGCATGTCGATATTTCCTGCCACAGATTACTGGCCGGGCGGGAACCGCGTACGGCGGCGGGCCGTTGTCACTGACGACCGGGTGCGCAAGACCTCCCGGACACTTTTATCCGGGCTTGACGGGTGAGGTGGATATGGTGGTGGCCCTGCTGGGCAGAAGAGCCGACCGAGGAGGTGTGGCCGAGGGCGACGTCCCTGTGCGGCGGCACTCCCGCGGCACCGCGTCGGCCCGTACGCCGAAGCCCGTGATGAACCAGCCTGCGCACTCCGACCTGGACCAGCCCGCCGCCGCCACGCCGGCCGCCGGTACCGCCGAGGCCCCTGTCCTCGCGACCTTCGCCGAGGGTCCCGACTCGCAGAGCTGGACTCCGCCCACGTGGGAGGAGATCGTCGAGGCGCACAGCGCCCGCGTCTACCGCCTCGCGTACCGGCTGACGGGCAACCAGCACGACGCCGAGGACCTCACCCAGGAGGTCTTCGTCCGGGTGTTCCGTTCGTTGTCGACCTACACCCCCGGCACCTTCGAGGGCTGGCTGCACCGGATCACCACCAACCTGTTCCTGGACATGGTCCGCCGCCGCCAGCGCATCCGCTTCGACGCGCTCGGCGAGGACGCGGCCGAGCGGCTCGCCTCCCGCGAGCCCAGCCCGGCCCAGCACTTCAGCGACACCCACTTCGACGCCGACGTGCAGCAGGCCCTGGACACCCTCGCGCCGGAGTTCCGCGCCGCCGTGGTGCTCTGCGACATCGAGGGCCTCTCCTACGAGGAGATCGCCGCCACCCTGGGCGTCAAGCTCGGCACCGTCCGCAGCCGCATCCACCGCGGCCGCTCCCACCTGCGCGCCGCCCTCAAGCACCGCGCCCCCGGCTCGGCCCCGGGCCGCGAGCGCCGCGGCGGCTCGGAGGAGCCGGTGCCGGTCGGCGTCGCCGCCGAGGTCGCGACGGCGCCGGGCGGGCGCGGACGGAGGCGATCGTGAGCGGAACCGGCTGGTCCGGCCAGGACCGTTCGGATGCGTCCGACCGGTCCTCGGCCCGGCGGAGCTGGGCCCTTCCGGGCCGCCGCGGCGCCGCGGACCCGGTGGGCGGTGACCTCGGGGACCCTCTGCTGCCGACCGTCCCGCTGCCCGCCGACACGGCGCTGCGCGCGCTGCCCGTACGGCCCGCCGAGCCCGCGGCCGAGGAGCACCACCTGGGCGACCGGCTGTCCGCCTTCCTGGACGGCGAACTCGGCCACGACTCCCGCGAGCGGGTCCTGGCCCACCTGGCCACCTGTCCGCAGTGCAAGGCCGAGGCCGACGAGGGCCGGTCCGTCAAGCACCTGCTGACCCGCACCGACACCCCCGGCCCCTCCTCCGCGCTGATGGCCCGGCTGATGGCCGTCGGCAGCCTCCCCGAGGACGCCCCGGCGGACGCCGGCCGGCTCCGCGGCCGGGACGACGACGACCTCCCCGGTGGCGGCGTGAACGCCACCGGGACGCTCGGCGGCAGCCGGCTGACCGGCGGGTCCTTCGGCCGCGGCGCCGGTGCCTCCTTCGGCGCGGGCGCGCTCGGCGCCGACGCCCCGCTGCCCGGGTTCGACCCGCGCGCCTTCGGCCGCGGCTCGATGCTGCGACCGCTCATCGGCCGGCGCAGCGGCCGTCCGGAGGCCGTCGCCCGCCCCGACCGCACCGCCGCCCGCCCGCAGCCCGCAGCGGCCGTCCTGCGGCCCTCCGCGGCCCGCGGCCGCCGCCTGGTGTTCGCCGCCGCGGGCGCCTTCTCGGTCGCCGCGGTGACGCTCGGCGGCGTCGGCGGGCTCACCCAGGGCGAGGAGCAGCACGGCACCACGGTGAGCCCGGTGGGCGGCACCAGCGGCCGGAGCGGCTACGTCCCGATGAACGCGCAGGTCCCGGTGGACTTCCCGGGCCGCCCGGTGGCCGCCACCCGCGACCCGGAGCCGTCCTCCTCCCCGGAGCGCTACCCGGGCAACATCGCCGCCCTGCGCCAGCAGACCCGTTAGGCCCTGTCCGGCCGATCTTGCCGGGCCCCCGGCCACCGGCTGGTCTTTACCACGGCTTCATCCCGTCGTGGACCAGGGACTCGCCGGTGGCCATTACCCTGTAGGAACGTCGTCCGATGAGCTAGGGAGCCCAGGTGTTCACCGATGTAGGCGGGCTGAAGCTGCTGACCCTGGCCGTACTGGCGATCGTCGTCTTCGGCCCGGACAAGCTGCCGAAGCTGATCCAGGACACCATGGGCTTCATCCGGAAGGTCCGTTCCTTCGCCGACACCGCGAAGGAGGACATCCGCAGCGAGCTGGGGCCCGATTTCAAGGACTTCGAGTTCGAGGACCTCAACCCCAAGACCTTCGTCCGCAAGCAGCTGATGGGCGACCAGCAGGACCCGCTGGGCCTCAAGGACATGAAGGAGTCGCTCGACATCCGCTCCGTCCTGGACGACAAGCCGGCCGCGCCGGTGAACGGCCGGACGGGCAGCGTGAGTTTCGAGAAGGCCGCGGCGCCCGCCTCCGCCGGCGCCCCGCTGCAGCCCGGCGAGCGGCCCCCGTTCGACCCCGACGCCACCTGATCCGGGCCGGCCGTCCGCGGCCCGGGGCGCGTCCGACAATTCCCGCCGGCCCGCCCGGCTGAGCGGGGCCCCGGCGTGCGCGCCGCTATTGTGCTGATTGTTCCCGTTGAGCCGTCCGTCACATCCGCGCCCGCGCGGACCAGGAACGGCCCCCGGGAACGCCGAGGTACGCCACCATGGGAGCGCGCCACGGCAGGCACACGTGCGTTGAGGAGGCCCGGGGATGGACGCGACGAGTCAGGCGGGAGGGGCGACGGTCACGGCCGGCGGCCCGGTGGTCGGCGGGCAGGCCGGTCCGGCGGACCCGCTGGTGCCCTACCTGTCCGCCGACTTCCCCTGGTACGGCCTGGACGAGGGCTGGACCGGCCGCCGCTTCCTGATGCAGGCCGGCGCCGGCGGCCCCCGCGGCGGGGCGGCCGGCGGCGTCGACTACGGCACCCTCGGCCACGGCGACGAGCCGGCCAAGCAGTTCGAGCCGCGCGATGTGCGCAAGTTCGCCGTGGTGGTCACCGTGGCCCGCCGGGACAGCCGCCGCAGCGCCGACAACACCGGCACGCTGGAGGCGACGTCCGCCTCCTCGGCGGCCTGGCTGGCCGGCTCCGGCCTGCTCGCCGCGACCTGGCCCGGCCAGCTGGACCGCGCGCTGCGCCAGGACTGGCTGGACCAGCAGAGCAACCTGGCCTGGGACCTCGCCGACGACCTGGCCGGGCCCGGCTGGTCGACCCTGAGCCTGCCGGTCAACGGCCTGCCGCAGCCCTTCCGCTACCGGGAGTCCGAGTACGGCTGGGTGCTGGCGGGCGAGGCCCCCGGTGTGCTGCTCGGCGCCTTCGGCCGGGGCGTCAGCGCCTACGGCGTCGGTTTCGCCACCGTCCCCGACCTGGGCGGCTACGCCCGGCCGTAGCGAGGCAGCGGACACGCGGCGGGGCCGGACGGATCACCGTCCGGCCC
>NZ_JBHZCN010000216.1:0-5506 GCF_042755465.1 Kitasatospora sp. NPDC059160
CGGCGGCCCGGGGTGCCGCGGGGAGTGGGAAGTCGGCCGGGTCGACTTCCTGCTCCACGCGGCACGGGTGCGGCGGCGTTGGGGTGCGTGCACCGGAGGCGCGCCCGAGCATCGGCCCGCCGGCGGGAATTCGGAGACGGACCCCGGGGAGGTCGGCCGCAAGACCGCGTGGAGTGGGAAGTCGGCCAGGTCGACTTCCTGCTCCGCGTGCTGTGGGCCGGGCGGCGGGAGCGGGGGGCAGGCGGGGGCGGGGCGTCAGTGGCGGTGGATCGGGGGGACCTGGTAGCTGCCGTCCAGGACCGACGGCTTCGGGCGGTAGAGCCGGATGATCGGGCGGAACTCGCCGAGCGGGGTGGGGAGCCAGTTGGCGGCGGCCGTCGGGTCCTCGGGCGGTTCGTGCTGGAGGGTCACGGTCAGCGAGCCGTCCGGGCCGTAGACCAGGCCGGGGGTGCGGTCGCCGATCGAGTAGCGGTCCTCCGGGTTCTCCACCAGGTAGTAGTCCGGCACCGAGTACATCGTGACGGACCAGAAGGCCTCGGCCGGCGGGGGCTCCTCGAAGCGGAGGGTGTAGCTGTTGGCGCCGGTGAGCGGGCGGCCGTCGGAGTCGTCGTAGGTCATCGCGTACGAGGCCTCGTAGGCGTGGTTGCCCCACAGGCCGGCCCGGGCGGCGGCGGCGCGGCTGAGGTAGGCGGCGCGGCGGTCGGGGATGCGCCACTCGGGGTCGTCCAGGGTGCCGGGGCCCAGGTGATCGATGTTGTAGTCGAAGAGGTGGAGCGCCGAGCGCCACTCGCCGAGCGGGTGGTCCTCGGGCGGGCGGGTCGCGTCCTCGACCCGCTCCCGCCCGGCGGCCAGGCCCTTGGCGAGTGCGAGGGTCCACTCGGCGGCGGCGGCGCGGTACGGGGAGGCGCCGTCGTCCAGCAGGCCGAGCGGGGCGAAGCGGCGCTGGTACTCGATGTCGGGGGTGGCCGGTGGGAAGGCCTGCATCCACACCCGCAGGCGTTCGAAGAAGGCCAGCCGCTCGGGGACGTCCGGGTCGGGCTCGGGGACTCCGGCGACCAGGCCGCCGGGCTCCAGCGGCTCCAGGGCGAGCGCGGCCTGGAGGGCCTTGACCCGGGGCAGGTCGTCCGGGCCGTCGCAGGCGAACCGGCCGACGATCGTGCCGACGGTGGTGGGCAGTTCGATCACTTGGGCCGGGTCCGGCGCGGTGCCGTGCCAGTCCGGCGGGACGACCAGCCAGGTCTGCGCCGCGGTGCCGGTGGCGCGGCTGCCGAGGTAGGCGACGTTGTCCGTCCAGGCCCCGATGAACTGCAGCACGTAGTAGGCGCCGGCGGTGTCCGGGACGTGCAGCACCTGCGGGCCCTCGGAGAGGTCCAGTTGGGCGATCGAGTAGATGGTGTCGTTGTTGACCGAGACGAAGTGGTCGCCGGGGCCGGCCAGCCGGGTGGCGTGGCTGAAGTGGTTGAACGGCGCCGCCGGGAGGGTGCCCAGGCCGCCCTTGGCGAAGCGCTCGACCATGGTGAGGCCGGCGACGAGCGGGTAGCCGTAGACGTAGGCGTCGGCGGCCAGGGCCTCCAGCTCGGGCAGGTTCATCGGGGTCCTTCGTCGGGTCGGCGCCGGGGCGGGGCGGGGTCAGGTCGGCACGGGGTCAGCGCGGGGTGAGCGGCGGGGGCTGCCAGCGGCCGTCCAGTACGGCGGCCTCCGGGCCGTGGATCCGGAGCACCACGGCGAACGGGCCGTCCGGGGCGGGCAGCCAGTTGGCGGAGTGGTCGGCGTTGGCGGGGCGCTTGTGCTGGAGGTAGAGGGTCAGGCCGCCGTCCGGGTCGCGGAGCAGGCCGGGGGTGTCGCCGCCGACCGAGTAGCGGTCCAGGGTGTTGTCGACCAGCCGGTGCCCGGGGAGCGCGTAGACGGTCACCGACCAGAAGAAGCGGGCGGGTGGCAGGGCGTCCGGGGCGAAGCGGATCAGGTGGTCGCGGTCGGCGGCGTTCGGCGGGCGGCGGCCCTCGCCGTCCGCTGCCCAACGGCCGTACCAGACCTCCTCGGTGGGCAGGCCGTACGGGTCGAGCTCGGCGGCGACGGCCAGCCGGAGGAAGTCCCCGCCGAGTTCCTCGCGGGTGCCGAACAGGCCTGCGGAGTCGCGGAGTTCGGCGACCGCCCGGGTCAGCCGGGCGCGGCCGTCGGCGATCCCGCGGCCGAGTTCGGCCCGCACCTCCAGCGGGAGGGCGGCGGGCTCGAACTCGCCGCGGCCGTCGACGCCGAGGTCGGTGAGGCGGCCGCGCAGCGCGGTCTCGGCGGGCGGGAGTGCGTCGGTCGGCGGGAAGAAGCCGAGCAGGAAGTCGAGGAAGGTGAGGAACTCGACGCCCTCCGGGACCTCGTCGCGCCAGACCGGCCAGACCGGTTCGGGGGCCGGGGCGGGCGCCGGGGTGCCCGCGTACGCGTGCAGCGGGCGCAGTCGGTACTGCTCCTGGACGGCCCGTAGTGCGGTGAGGTCGGCGGGGGTGTCCCCGGGCAGGCGGGTGCGGCCGACGACGCCGACCAGCCGGGTGGCGGCGCGGATCACGCCGGTGATGCCGGGCGGGACCTCGCCCTGCCAGTCGGGGCCGGCCACCAGGAAGTCCCCGGCGTCCTGGCCGGTGGTCCGGGAGCCGATCAACCCGGCGGGCAGGGTGTCGAGTTCGTGCACCGCGAGGGCTCGGTAGTCGTCCGTGGCGGGCACCGAGAGCACCCAGGGTTCGGCGCGCAGGTCGAGCCAGGCGCGGGAGGGGAGGGTGTCGTTGTCGGGGGTGACGGCGTCGGTGTCGGCGGGCCCGGCCGGCCGGGTGGTGTGGCGGAAGACGCCGAAGCCGCCGACGTAGCCCGGGTCGGCGTCGTCCAGGGCCTGGGTGTAGAGGGCCCGGTAGTTCCGCAGGAGGGGGTGGGCGCGGATCCAGGCCTCGGCCGCGGTCGCGCGGATGGTGGCCGGATCGACGAGTGCCGGGTTGACCATGCTGTCGCTCTCCAGGCCGGATCAGGCAGACAAGGGCAGACAAGGGGTGGATCAGGACGGATCGGGGCAGATCGGTACACCTGGGATGCTAAGGGGGGTGGGTGGGGGTGGCATGTCGGGCGGCGCCCGCGGCGGGCGGATCCGGTCCGGCGCTCTGCCCAGCGCTAACCCGGGCGTGGCGGCGGGCCGGCGGGGACAGGCTGAGTGGCATGAAGATCCTCCTGCTCGGGGGCTCGTCCTTCCTCGGACGTGCCTACGCCGCCGAGGCGCTCGCCCGCGGCCACCAGGTCACCACCTTCAACCGCGGCCGCAGCGCCCCCGACCTGCCCGGGGTCGAGGCCGTCCGGGGCGACCGCGACAGTGCCGAGGACCTCGCCCGACTGGTCGAGGGCCGCCGCTGGGACGCCGTCGTCGACACCTCCGCCCGTCAGCCCGCCCAGGCCGCGCTCTCCGCCCGGCTGCTGCGCGGACGGGCCGACCACTACACCTTCGTCTCCTCGGTGCACGCCTACGCCGACTGGGCCACCCAGGTGATCACCGAGGACTCCCCGCTCCTCCCCTGCCCCGCCGACACCCCGCCCGACCAGCCCTTCGGGCGCGAGTTGAAGGCGGGCGGCGAGCGCGCGGTGCTGGCGGGCTTCGGCGCCGAACGCACCCTGGTGCTCAGCAGCGGACTCCTGATCGGCCCGTACGAGCTGGGCGGCCGGCTGCCCTGGTGGCTGGAGCGGATGGCCCGCGGCGGGCGGGTGCTCGCGCCCGGTGATCCGGAGCGGACCATCCAGGTGATCGACGTCCGGGACTTCGCCGCCTTCGGGCTCGACCTGCTGACGGCCGGGACGGTCGGCCGGTTCCTCACCACGGCGCCGCCCGGGCGGCTCACCTTCGGGCAGTGGCTGGAGACCTGCCGGGAGCTCGCGGGCGCGCCCGGCACCGAACTGGTCCCGGTCGGGGACGCCGCCCTGCTGGCCGAGGGGCCGGACCAGGTCGGCCCCTGGCTCGAACTGCCCTTCTGGGCACCGGACCTGCCGGAGTGGCGGTACATCTGGCAGGTCGACAGCAGCCGCGCCGAGGCGGCCGGGCTGCGCTGCCGCCCGTTCGCGGAGACCGCCCGGGACACCTGGGAGTGGCTGCGCGCCCGGGGGCCGGCCGAGGACACCGATGCCGAGGGGCGGAAGCTGGTGCCGGGGGCGCCGTTCACCCAGGGGATCGAACCGGCCAAGGAGCAGCGGCTGTTGGCCGCACACGGGTGAGGCGCCCGGGGGCGGGGGCCTCGCGCGGAGCCTGAGCGCGGAGCCCGAGGGCGGGGGCGGGGGCGGGGGCGGGGGTCGCTCCCCGCCCCGGCGGGCCTCGCTCAGTGGCTGCGGCGGGTCACCAGTTCGGCCAGCGCCAGCAGTTCGTCCGCCGCGGCCGGCTCCGGTACGGCCACGGCCAGCTGTGCCATCGCCGCAGCCATCCGCTCGCAGGACTCGCCCTGCGCCCAGCCGCGCCCGCCGGCCTCGTCGACGGCGGCCGCGCACTGCGCCAACTCCTGGGCGGTGAGCCGGCGTTCGAGCGCGTAGAGCTCGCCGAGCCGGGCCCCGGCAGGGGTGCCGGAGCCGAGCGCCTTGACCACCGGCAACGACTTCTTCCGGGCGACCAGGTCCGCGCCGACCGGCTTGCCGGTGACCGTCGGGTCCCCCCAGATGCCGATCAGGTCGTCGATCAGCTGGAAGGCCAGGCCGATCTCGCGGCCGAAGCCGTCCATCGCCCGGGCCGCCTCCTCGGAGCCGCCGCCGTACAGCGCGCCCATCGCGCAGGCGGCGCCGAGCAGGGCGCCGGTCTTGGCCTCGGCCATCGCCAGGCACTCGGCGAGCGAGACGTCGTTGCGCTGTTCGAAGGCGCAGTCGATCTGCTGGCCCTCGCAGAGCTCGACCACGCAGTCGGCGAGCCGGCGGATCGAGCCGCGGGCGGCCGGGTGGGCGTCCTCGGCGACCAGGCGCAGCGCCAGGGAGTGCATCGCGTCGCCGGCCAGGATGGCCTCGGTGGTGCCGAACACCCGCCAGGCGGTGGGCCGGTGGCGGCGGGTGTCGTCCCGGTCGATGACGTCGTCGTGGAGCAGGGTGAAGTTGTGGACCAGCTCCACGGCGGCGGCCGCGGCGGCGGCCGTCCCGGGGGTGCCGCCGAGGGCCTGGGCGGCGGCGAGGACCAGCGCCGGGCGGATCGCCTTGCCGGAGGAGGACTCGGAGGGCGTGCCGTCCGCCTCCCACCAGCCGAAGTGGTACCCGGCGACCTTGCGCATCGTGCCGGGCAGCGAGTCGACGGCGGCCCGCAGGACCGGGTCGACCAGGCCGCGGGCGCGGGCGAGGATGTCCGCGGCCTCGTGGCCCTCTTTGTGGTCCCGCTCCAGCGTGGAGCTCGTCATGGGTTCCTCCCCCGTATGTCGTGGGACGGCCGGCCCGTCGGGCGGCCGGGTTGCGCCGGGGCGGCGGGCCGGTGGCCGTGCACACCGCGGCGCGCCGCCCGGCCGGTGGCTGGTGCCCCGGC
>NZ_JBHZCN010000217.1:0-5349 GCF_042755465.1 Kitasatospora sp. NPDC059160
CCGGCGAGGGACGGGGTGGGCTGGTTGAGCCGCCCGGTGTCCGACCACGCGGTCGTGAGACGCCCCAGGTAGTCGTAGGTGAAGCACTGCAGGTCGGTCCGGTCCGGGCTGTTGTCCGGGATCGTGCGCACCGCCGTGATCCGACCGGCCGGGTTGTAGGCGTAGGTGGTGTTCTGGACGGTGCCGGTGGTGGCCGTCTGCTTGTCCACGTACTGGGTCAGCAGGCGTCCGGTCGACTCGTCGTAGGTGTTCGTCGAGACGACCTGGGTCCCCCAAGGGTTCATCGTGTCACGGACGTTGCGCCCATACGCGTCCCAGTCCGCCTGCCGCAGGTACGTGTACCCCGAGCCGCTCACATCGTTGAGCTGCCCGAACTCCTCGTAGTTGTAAGTGACCGCCTCCTGTGCCAGATCACCCGCCGCGGCACGCGTCTCCGACACCAGCGAACCACTCACCGGGTTGAAGGCGGCGGCATAGTCGAAACTCACCTGGCCACTGCCGCCGATCTCGCTGCCGGGGATCGACACGGTCGACTTCGTCGCCCGGTACGCCACGTCGTACTCGTTCACCGACTTGGTGTACGCCGAACCACCCGCCCCGCCCACGTACCGGGTCGAGGAGCTCAACTGCCCCTTCGCCACGGTGTCGTACGCGTAGCCGGTCAGCTGGTTCGCCGGAGCGACCGAACCGTTGAACGTCCCGGTCTTACGACCCAGCAGGTCGTACGTGATCGCGACCGTCTGACCACGCGCGTCCGTCGTCGACGCCAACCGCCCCGCACCGTCGTAGGCCTGGGTCAGGACGCCGGTGTCCGGGTCGTCGGCCTTCACCTGGCGACCGCGCTGGTCGTACGTGTAACTCCAGGTGTTCCCCGCCGCGTCCACCCGACTGGCGGGCTTTCCGGCCGGGGTGAAGGTGTAGTTGGTGACGTCCGCGTCGCCCGGGTTCCCGGTCGCCGCCGCCGTCCGGTACTGCCACAACTGGACGGTGTGCCCGCGGGCGTCGGTGACCGTGCTGGTGGGCGTGGCTCCGGCCGGCGGCGTGACGTCCACCCGGTCAGCGCCGGGGTACGCCGTCGTGGTGGTGCTCTGGGGCTTGCCCAGCGCGACGAACTGCGTGCTCACCGCACGCCCCTGGCCGTCGAACTGCACCACGCTCTGGTTCGGGACCATCGCGCCGTCCGGGATCCACCGGGTCGTGTTCGGCTTGTTGGTGTCCTCGTAGTAGGCGTTGTAGGCGCGGCCCACCCGCCCCTGGGAGTCGTAGAACGTGTCGGCGACGATCCGGCCCTGGTAGGCGGAGATCGCCGGGTCGGTCTGGGTCTGGATCAGCCGGGCCGAGCCGTCCAGGATCTGCGTGGACGTGCCGTACGCCGTGCCGCCCGGCCGCAGGGCCTTGGTCGTGACGGTGGAGGGCGCGCTGGTGCCGTTCACCGCGTAGTCGTACGTGAAGTTGGCTCCGGCCCCGGTGTCCCGGCCCGGCAGCCAGACCGCCTTCAAGCGCCCCAGACCGTCGTACGCCTTGGTCGTGGTGCGACCGTTGGCATCGGCCGAGGTGAGCGCCATGGCGCGGGCGGGGTTGAGCGTGACGGTGCTGGTACGGGCGGTGCCCGCGTCCGGCGCGCCGGCCGGGGCCGGGGTACCGGTGACCACCTTGTTCGGCAGCTCACCCGGGTTCGCCGAGCTGTACGCGGTCGTGGTGACCGCGCCGTTCGGGTTGGCACTGTCGGTGACCGTCGGATCCGTCACCGAGGCGATCCGGCCGTACTGGTCGTACGTGCTCGTGCTCGTGGTGACGTACTGCGCCACGCCGTTGGCGTCGTAGCCGTCCAGCACCTGGGTCCCGGTCACGTCCGCCTTCGTGCCGGCGCTGCCGAAGCCCTGGCCGTCGAAGAGCGTGCGGGTGTCGGACACCGTGGTGGCCGACGTCGGGCCGGCCGTGCAGGCGTTGACGCCGGAGACGACGAGCACGTCGGAGACCAGTGCGGTCATCTGCGGGTTGCCACCGGTCGCGTAGGTCTGGCGGGTGCAGACGTCCGGGGTGCCGTCCGCGGTGCTCAGCGAGCTGGTGACCCGGTTGTTGTTGACCGGGTCGGTGCTCGTCACCGTCGTGGTGGTGCGGGTGCCGGTCGTGGTGACCGCCGTCGCGGCCTTGGTGGCCTTGGTGGATCCGTACCGAGCCACGAGATTCGGCAGGCCGCTGCGGGCGTGCGTGGCCGTGGCGGACGGGTTCTCGTAGGTGTCGACCTCGTAGCCGAGCGGCGAGCCGGCGTCGGCCGAGGCGTCCGCGTAGGTGTCGGTCTCCAGGGTCCGGCCGGACAGCCAGTCGGAGTCGGGCCGACTGCCACTCTTCACTCCCGCGACGGAGGCGCCCTTGGGCTTGCCGTCGGCCTTGAGGTCGCCGTCCATGCCCTGGTAGTAGCTGGTCGTCGACTTGGCCTGCGGCCCGTCCTTGCCCGAACCCTTCACCGCGGTCACGCTCGCGAAACCGCGGAACTGGTCCCAGGTCCGGTAGTCGGACTCGACCAGCGGGCTGTCGTTGCGGTGCCAGGCCGCCGGGCCGTAGCTGTAACTCACGGTCGTCGGCACCGAACCGGAGACCAGGTTGCCGTTCGGGTCCACGGTCACCGTGTCGACCGGGTAGCGCAGGAACCAGTCGTCCACCGTGGACTGCACCTGACCGTCGAACCACTTCACGTTGAAGCAGGGCAGGGTGTCACCGTCGGCCGAGGCGGGCATCCGCCCGGCCGTGCGCGAGCACTGCTCCTGCTTGTAGGAGACGACGATGCTGCCACCGGTCTCCGTCGTGATCACCGCCATGCGCGGCCGGTTGTAGCGCGGACGCGCCGGCACCAGGCCGTCGACCCGGTTGGGCAGCAGCTGATCCGTGAAGGTCACCACCGGAAGCGCCTGCTCGGCCTGCCCGTTGGCAGTGTCCTTGCCGGTGTGCTTCACCGACTGCAGCCAGGCGATCGGCGCGTTCTCCGTCGCGTTCTGCGGCGTCTTGAACACATGGGTGAAGTCGTAACGGTCCACCGGACGGTAGGAGCCGCCCGAACGGATGGACGTGGTCGCGGCGTTGAGCCACTTCGTCGACCAGAAGCTGGGCCCGTAGTTGGCGCAGGTGTCGTTCTGCGCGCACTGCTTGTCCATCGGCACGTCCGGCCAGTTGGCGGCGTTCGCCGCCGTACGCTGCGCCGGATCGCACGCCGCCGCGTCCGACACGCACCGCTCACCCGAGTCGAAGTCGACCCGCGCCGCCGCCTGGTACGAACCGCCCGCACCCAACTGGTCCGACAGCAACTGCCCGTAGGTGATCGCGGCCAGCACCCCGCCACGCGTGTACGCGGTGTTCGTACCCTTACCCGCGTTCTGCGCGCCACCGCGCGCGTACCAGTTGGTCTCGGGCGTGTACGCGTACGTGGTCAGATTCCCGTGCGCGTCGACCACGTAGTCGAGGTTCCAACGCCACGCGCTCTGGCACCACGAACCCTTGCCCTTGGAGCCGTCGTAGCACGGGTCGCCCGGGTTCGGCGAGTACACCGGAACCGTCCACGCCGACTTGCTCTCCGGACCCGCCTTGCTCGGCGAACCGTCCGCCGCCGGAAGCTGGTTGAGCCCGAAGTAGTACACCGTCCCCGAGGTGTCCGTCACCTTCAGATAGGAACCGTTCCAGGTGCCGTTGTTGGCGCCGGTCAGGAACTCGACCTTCGTCCCGTCGTCACCCTTGAGCCGCCACTTGCACCGCGACTGCTCGTCCGCCGCCGACCCGGCGACACACGACGAGTCCTCCGGCACCAGCTCACCCGAGTGACCACCCAACGACAACGTCAGGTTCGGACCACCCCAGCACTGATCGCCCGAACCCGGAATACCCGCCTTGTCACAGCCCCGGTAGCCGCGCTCGACGAAGCCGACGTTCACGTC
Source organism: Kitasatospora sp. NPDC059160 (assembly GCF_042755465.1). Lineage (NCBI taxonomy): Bacteria > Bacillati > Actinomycetota > Actinomycetes > Kitasatosporales > Streptomycetaceae > Kitasatospora > Kitasatospora sp. NPDC059160. Next base: position 3,927 of record NZ_JBHZCN010000217.1, read on the forward strand.
CCAGCCGTCGCCGATCCAGGAGGCCTGGGCGTTCGTCGACGCCGTCTTCCCGTCCACCGACGCCGAGTCGTACTCCAGGGAGAACGCCGGCGGGTTCCCGATCAGGGCCGGGGGGAGCTGGATCGGGTAGCTGTACGTGAACGACCCCGATGCGCTCCCAGCCGCCCAACTCTGGCTCGACGAGAGAGGTGTGGCGCTGTACGTGCCGGTTCCGCTCGACGGCGCGGCGTCCAGCGCCAGCAGTACCTTCGGTGTGGACTCCGCGACGCCGGCCGACTGCGACTCGGCCCGCTGCCGGGCCGTCGTGGCCTTCGCGGCCGGCAGGTCGACGTCCGCGACCAGCCGCTTCGACTTCTCGTCGTAGTGCGACGCCACCGGCGTCCTGACCCGGCAACCGTCGGCGTCCGGCGTGCTGAGCGCACACTCCGGCAGCGCCACCAGCCGTGCCCGGTTCCCGAAGTCCCCGCCGTAGCCCAGGGTGTGCGGATCGATTCCGACCCGCACCTTGTCGGTGTCCCCCGCCTCGTCGCGCGAGAGGGCGACCAGGGTGCCCGTCACACCGGCGGCGGTCGCGGCCGCGCGGTCGGCGACCCGCACCTGCACCTGCCCTGCGGGAGCGGCCCCCTTCGACGCGACCGGTGCCAGCCAGACCGGGAGGTCGCCCGCCTGCTTGGCCCCGCCCTCGTCCAGGCCCACCACCGCGGTGCCGGACTTCGGCTGCGGCGTGGACTTCGGCGGCACCCAGTCCGGCGAACCGGTCGGCGGGGTGGACGACTTCGGCGTATCCGCCTTCCCGGGCACGGAGGCGGTGCGCGGCAGCGGCGTGTTCGGCGGCGACCACACCTGGCCCTTGCCCCCGGAGGCGGCCACTGCGAGGGCCGGCACCACGGGCGACAGCATCGAACTCAGGATCGCCAACGAACTCACGACGGCCACCCGGGATCTTGCCCTGACCGGCGGCGGCGCCTCCCGGCCGGCTGTTCGCCGTAGGTGGAAGCGGATTCTGTTCTTCAACATCATGATCCCCCAGCTGAGTTGTCACGTACGACATGGCGCGGACAAGCAACTCCGGCAGGAGGATAGGGCGCTAACGATCCAGCGGTCGAGCGGCTTGAGGATCTCCTGAGGGCGTGATTCACATCACGCTGAACGAAATCGGTGGACGGTCCGTCAAAGCGGGCATCAGTTTTGCTTATGTGATTGACGACCAATCAGTAATGCGGCAGCTTGCTGAAATACCTCTGCGGACGATCCGAATGTCCGCAGCCGGACATACCCACCTCTCCTCGAAAGGGCTTCACCATGCCCGCTCCGTCCGGAGCCTCCTTCGGCATGCGCAGAACCGGGCATCCGCCCCGGCGTTCCCACGCCGTCGCGGTCGCCCTCGTACTCGCACTGACCTCCGTCGGGCCGATCGCGCCAC
>NZ_JBHZCN010000218.1:0-5181 GCF_042755465.1 Kitasatospora sp. NPDC059160
GCCCCCCGCCCCAAAACACTCGGTGGGGCTCGGGCGCCCACCTGGGGGGGCGGGCACCCCCCCCCCGCGCCGCCCCGCGCGGGCGGGCCGGCGCCGGGCCCCGCCCCCCCGCCCCTCCGTCGTGTCGTCCCGCGGGCTCAGACCACCTGGTGCAGCCAGCGCACCGGGGCGCCCTCGCCCGCGTAGCGGAACGGCTCCAGCTCGTCGTCCCAGGGCTTGCCCAGCAGCCGGGAGATCTCGGCCTCCAGGTCGGCCCCCTCGCTGCGGGCCCGCAGCAGGACGGCCCGCAGCCGGTCCTCGGGGATCAGGATGTCGCCGTGGATGCCCGTGACGGCGTGGAAGATGCCGAGCGTGGGCGTGCTGCTGTACCGCTCGCCCTCCGCCGTGGCGCAGGGCTCGCTGGTCACCTCGTACCGCATCAGCTGCCAGCCGCGCAGCGCGGAGGCGAGCTTCGAAGCGGTGCCGGGCTCCCCCTGCCAGGAGAGCTCGGCACGCCAGTGCCCGGGTGCGGCCGGCTGGCGGATCCAGTCCAGGCTCACCCGCACACCGAGCACCCCCGCGACGGCCCACTCGACGTGCGGGCACAGCGCGCGGGGCGCGGAGTGGATGTAGAGAACTCCACGTGTCGTCACCGGGACCTCCAGGCTGTGGACGAGGGTCGCCTTCCCCAGCTGCCTCGTGCCTGCAGTTGATCCACAGTTACCCACGTTAGCCGACATTAAGCTACTAAATTGAGCAAAACGGACAGGCTTTCGCTCAATGCTAGTCGAATCCTCAACGAGGTCTACCCCTCGGCCGGATCTCTCCCCCGAACGGCCCCATCGCCGGGCGGGACCACCGTACCGCGCGGCGCGGGGCGATGGATGACGCACTTTCGGATCCGGCCGGAATGCGGTAGTGCGGCCGGATCCCCTGCGCCGTGCACGCGAACCGCCCCGCGCGCCCGGTCGGGGCGGCGGGGCGGGTTCGACTCCGGACCAAGGGCCCTGACGGAGGGTCAGCCGTCCAGGCGGACCACCATCTTGCCGGTGTTGACGCCGCGGAGCAGGTCGAGGAAGGCCTCGACGGCGTTGTCGAAGCCGTCCACCACGGTCTCCTCGGAGCGCAGCTCGCCGGAGCGCAGCCAGCCGCCCACCTCGGCCACGAACTGCGGCTGCAGGGCGGCGTGGTCGCCGACCAGCATGCCCTCCAGGCGCAGCCGCTTGCCGATCGCCAGCGCCAGGTTGCGCGGAGCGGCGGGCGGGGTGGTGTCGTTGTACTGGGCGATCGCGCCGCAGAGCACCGCGCGGCCGTGCACGCCGAGGGCGCCGATCGCGGCCTCCAGGTGGTCCCCGCCGACGTTGTCGAAGTAGAGGTCGATGCCCTCCGGGGCGGCCTTGGCGAGCTGCTCGGCGACCGGGGCGTCCTTGTAGTTGAAGGCCGCGTCGAAGCCGAAGTCGTCCACCAGCTTGGCGACCTTCTCCGCCGAGCCGGCCGAGCCGACCACCAGCGAGGCGCCCTTGAGCCGGGCGATCTGGCCGACCAGCGAGCCGACGGCGCCGGCCGCGCCGGAGACGAAGACCTTGTCGCCCTCCTTGAGGGCGCCGACGGCGAGCAGTCCGGCGTAGGCGGTCAGGCCGGGCATGCCGAGCACGCCGAGGTAGGCGGAGAGCGGGCCGGCCGCCGGGTCGACCTTGACCGCGCGCTTCGCGTCCAGGGTGGCGTACTCGCGCCAGCCGAGCCCGTGCAGCACGGCGTCGCCGGGGGCGAAGCCCTCCGCCTCGGAGGCGACCACGTAGCCGACCGCGCCGCCGTCCATCGCCTGGCCGAGCTGGAACGGGGGCACGTAGGACTTGGTGTCGTTCATCCTGCCGCGCATGTACGGGTCGACCGACAGGTGGGTGTTGCGGACCAGGATCTCGCCCGGGCCCGGGGTCCGGACCGGGGCCTCGACCAGGGCGAAGTCGGCGGGCACCGGCCAGCCCTGGGGGCGGGCGGCGAGGTGCCATTCACGGGCGGTCGCGGGGGCGGCCTGCTCTGCCATGGAGGTGCTCCTTGGGGGGGTTTCGGCAGGTAAAAGGTTGAGCAACTGAAGTAACGATGGACATGAAAGGTTCATGTTGTCAACTTTTCAGGTAGACTCTGGGGCATGGACACCCAGCAGACCGAGGTCGCCACGCCGCAGTCCGACGAGATCACCCGCGAGGTCGTCGACCTGATGGCCAACCTGGTCGCCCTGTTCCATCGCGAGTACGAGGAGGCCGCCGCCGCCCGCTCGCTCACCGGCGCCCAGGCCAAGGTGCTCGCGCTGCTGCGGCGCGGCCCGCTGCCGATGCGCCACATCGCCCAGACGCTCAGCTGCGAGCCCTCCAACATCACCGGCATCGTCGACCGGCTGGAGGCCCGCGGCTTCGTCACCCGGGAGGCCGACCGGCAGGACCGCCGGGTCAAGCTGGTCGCCGCCACCGAGACCGGCGCGGCCGCCTCCGAGGAGCTGCGCGAGTCGCTCAACTTCGCCCGCGAGCCGCTCGCCGCGCTCGGCCCGCAGGAGCGCACCGTCCTGCGGGACCTGCTCCGGCGGATGCTCACCGGCGCCGCCGACCCCGGCGCGTGAGCAGCATCACAGCACTGCTGCCCGATTCGCCCGCACTCAGGAGGTAACCGAACGGCCTTCCGGAACGTCTAACGTTCGAACATCGAACGCGAGAAACGTGAAGACGGGGGGCACGGGATGAGCAGCAGCACGCGCCGGCGCCGCTACCTGCGGACCGCCATCGGCCTGGCCGCCGTTCTGGTGCTGTCGGTCGTGGGGGCGGGGGCCTGGTTCTACCACCGGCTGGACAGCAACATCACCACCTTCGACGCGGGCGGCGTCGCCACCGAGCGCCCGCCGGCCCCCGTGCCGGCCAGCCCCGGCGCCCAGGTGCCGGTCAACATCCTGCTGCTCGGCTCGGACACCCGCGACGACGGCAACAACTCGCTGGGCGGCGGCGACGAGGGCGTCGGCAACTCGGACACCGCGATCCTGGTGCACGTCTACGCCGACCACAAGCACGCCGTCGGGGTCTCGATCCCCCGCGACACCCTGGTCACCATCCCGTCCTGCAAGCTGGCGAACGGCAGCTGGAGCAAGCCCCGCACCGACCAGATGTTCAACTCGGCGTTCAGCCTCGGCGAACTCGCCAAGGGCAACCCGGCCTGCACCCAGAACACCGTGGAGAACCTCACCGGGCTGCGGGTCGACCACACCGTCGTGGTCGACTTCAAGGGCGCCGCCGCGATGACCGACGCCATCGGCGGCGTGGACGCCTGCGTGCCCAACGACGTCAACGAGTACGGCATCCAGCTCAAGAAGGGGATGCAGAAGCTCTCCGGCAAGTCCGCGGTCGACTACCTGCGGACCCGGCACGGCATCGGCGACAACTCCGACATAGGCCGGATGAAGCGCCAGCAGGCCTTCCTCTCCTCGATGATCAAGAAGGTCCAGTCCCAGGGCTTCTCCCTGCCCACGCTGCTGCCGCTGGCCGACGCCGCCACCAAGTCGCTCACCGTGGACGAGGGCCTCGGCACCGCGATGAAGCTGGTGGACTTCGCCCGCTCGCTGGAGGACATCAAGCTCTCCGACGTCACCTTCGTCACCGCCCCCTGGCGCTTCGCCGGGGAACGGGTGCGGCTGGTCCAGCCGGACGCCGACGCGCTGTGGAAGCTGCTGCGCGAGGACCGCACCCTGGACGGGCAGGGCACCGCCGGCACCGGCGCGGCCACCGCCGCCGCTGCCTCCGCCTCCGCCTCGCCGAGCGCGGGCCCCGGGACGAACGCGCCGCTCACCGCCGAACAGGCCGGCGCCCCGGTCACCGTGGTCAACGGCGTCGGCACCGCCGGGCTGGCCGGCTCCGGTGCCGAGACCCTCAAGGGACGCGGCTTCCAGAACGTCACCCTCGGCGCCAACAACCCCGGCAAGCAGCACACCGAGGTCTCCTACGACCCGACGCTCAAGACCACCGCCGACCAGGTCGCCGCGCTCTTCCCCGGCGCCCGCACCGTCGAGGAGCCCGGCTCGGGCGCGATCACCGTCACCCTCGGGGCGGACTACCGGGCGGCCGGCACCCAGCTGAACTCGGTGACCGCGCCCTCGCCCACGGCCACCGCGCCCAGCGGGATCCCGACCGGCATAGCGGAGAACACCCGCGGCGCCGACACCGACCCCTGTGCCGACCTGACCTTCGGATCCTAGGGCCCGGTTACTCCGGGTCCGGCAGGCCGGTGACCACGGCCGTCAGGCGGGTGCCGCGCACGAAGGCACCCGCCGCGGCCAGGTCGGCCAGGGCGGCGAGCAGCTTGGCGACGTACCGGCGTTCCACCGGGATGCCGTGGCGGCGTTCGAACTCCGCGGCGAAGGCGTCGAGTTCGGCCGGGACCTTGCCGTAGCCGCCGCCGTGGTGCGCGTGGTCGATCCGCCAGTTGGCGAACTCCCGCCCGAACCCGGCCCGGTGCAGCCGGGCGACCTCCGCCTCCAGGTAGCCCTCGCCGCCGCGCAGCACGGCCACCCCGAGCGCCCGGGCACCCGGCGGCAGGCCCGCCGCGATCCCGGCCAGGGTGCCGCCGGTGCCCACCGGGCAGCAGACCACGTCGTGCCCGCCCAGGTCGGGCAGTTCGGCCGTGATCGCGGCCGCGCCGACCGCGGCCAGGGCGTTGGAGCCGCCCTCCGGGAGCACCAGGCAGCGGCCCCAGCGGCGCTCCACCTCCGTACCGTCGCCGGTGCCGTCCCCGGCGAGGGCCCGGCCGGTGGCCTCCCGGTAGGCGGCCCGGGTGAGGAACTCCAGCCGCATCCCGGAGCGTTCGGCGGCCCGCAGCGACCAGTTGCGCGGCCGGTCGGCCAGCTCCTCGCCGCGCACCAGCCCGACGCTCTCCAGTCCGAGCGCGCCGGCGGCGGCCGCGGCCGCCCGCAGGTGGGTCGAGTAGGCGCCGCCGAAGGTCAGCAGCCGGGTGTGCCCCTGTTCGACGGCGGCGGCCAGGTTCGGGGCCAGCTTGCGCCACTTGTTGCCGGGGACGGTCGGGTGCAGCAGGTCGTCCCGCTTGAGCCTCAGCTCCACCCCGGCCCGGGCGAACACCCCGTCGGTGCAGTCCACCAGCGGGGTCGGCAGCAGGGCGGGTTCGAGCATCCGGCCAGCTTACGGGCCCGGGACGCCCGCCGGCCCGGAC
>NZ_JBHZCN010000219.1:0-5133 GCF_042755465.1 Kitasatospora sp. NPDC059160
GAACCCGGAAGCTAAGCCTCACAGCGCCGATGGTACTGCAGGGGGGACCCTGTGGGAGAGTAGGACGCCGCCGAACAATCATTCAGAGAAGGCCCGCCCGGGTGACCGGGTGGGCCTTTTCGCATTTCCGGGACAACCGGCGGAAAGCGGACGAGGCTGCCCCGGGAGACCCTCGACCGACCCCCGCCGAGTGGCTGCTCCTCCGTCAATATGCCGCTAAAACCGCATGATCAGTGGACTGATCAGCGGAATACCGCCGCCCACGCCGTAGTCTCGAAGGCAGGGGGAACAGGTGTCCGGGGGTGGCTCCCGGGCAGAGCCGGATCAAGAATGGTGCTCATGGGACGAGGCAGGCTGCGCATCTACCTCGGGGCGGCCCCCGGGGTCGGCAAGACGTACGCCATGCTCGCCGAGGCACACCGGCGGCAGGAGCGTGGCACGGACGTCGTGGTGGCGTTCGTGGAGGACCACGGCCGGCGACGGACCGCGGACCTGGTGGCCGGGCTGGAGGTCGTGCTCCGGCAGCAGGTGGTGCACCGGGGCGCCCGGTTCTCCGAGATGGACCTGGACGCCGTGCTGGCCCGCCGCCCGGAGGTGGCGCTGGTGGACGAGCTGGCCCACACCAACGTGCCCGGCTGCCGCAACGAGAAGCGCTGGCAGGACGTCGAGGAGCTGCTCGCCGCCGGGATCGACGTGATCTCCACCGTGAACGTCCAGCACCTGGAGTCGCTCGGCGACGCCGTCGAGGGCATCACCGGGGTGCGCCAGCGCGAGACCGTCCCGGACGAGGTGGTCCGCCGGGCGGACCAGATCGAGCTGGTGGACATGTCCCCGCAGGCGCTGCGGCGGCGGCTGGCGCACGGCAACGTGTACATGCCGGAGAAGATCGACGCCGCGCTCGCCAACTACTTCCGGCCGGGCAACCTGACCGCGCTGCGCGAGCTGGCGCTGCTGTGGACCGCGGACCGGGTCGACGAGTACCTGCAGAAGTACCGCGCCGAGCAGGGGATCGTCGGCACCTGGCAGGCCCGGGAGCGGATCGTGGTCGGCCTGACCGGCGGCCCAGAGGGGGCGACGCTGATCCGCCGGGCCGCCCGGATCGCGGCCCGGGTCTCCGGCGGCGAGCTGCTGGCCGTCCACATCTCCCGGTCCGACGGGCTGGCCGGCACCGGCTCCCCGCAGACGCTGATCGAGCAGCGCGCGCTGGTGGAGAGCCTCGGCGGCTCCTTCCACAACGTGCTCGGCGACGACCCGGCCGGGGGGCTGCTGGACTTCGCCCGGGGGGTGAACGCCACCCAGATCGTGCTGGGCACCAGCCGCCGCCCCGGCTGGCAGTACCTGTACGGGCCCGGCGTCGGCACCCTGGTCACCCAGAAGGCCGGGGACATCGACGTCCACATGGTCACCCACGAGCACGCCGGGCACGGGCGGCGCAACAAGATACCCGTGCGGCGGGTCACCGACCTGGGCCGGACCAGGACCGTCGCCGGCTGGCTGGTCGGGCTGGTCGGCCCGCCGGTGCTGGCGCTGGTACTGACCACCATCGGCGGGCTGGGCCTGTCCACCGACATGCTGCTGTTCCTGTCGCTGACGGTGTGCGCGGCGCTGGTCGGCGGGCTGCTGCCGTCCATCGGCTCGGCGCTGGTCGGCTCCTCGGTGCTGAACTTCTACTTCACCCCGCCGCTGCACACCTTCTCGATCAACGAGCCGCAGAACATCATGGCGGTGGCGATATTCACCATCGTCGGCTGCTCGGTCGCCTCCGTGGTGGACCTGGCGGCCCGGCGCACCCACCAGGCGGCCCGCGCCCAGGCCGAGGCGCAGACGCTCAGCGCGCTGGCCGGCACGGTGCTGCGCGGCGCCCCCAACGGGGACGGCGTGCTGACCGCGCTGATGGAGCAGGTCCGGGAGACCTTCGGGCAGGAGAGCGCCGCGCTGCTGGAGCGCCCGGAGCCGACCGGCGGCTGGGTGCCGGTCGCCACCGCAGGGCCGCGCCCGCCCGGGCGCCCCGAGGAGGCCGACGTGGACGTCCCGGTCGGGGAGAGCCTGGCCCTGGTGCTGCGCGGCCGGGTGCTGCCCGGGACCGACCGCCGCCTGCTGGGCGCGTTCGCCGCCCAGGCCGCCGTGGTGCTGGAGCGCCGCCGGCTGGCCAGGGAGGCCGCCGCGGCCCGCCGCGAGGCCGAGGGCAACCGGATCCGCACCGCCCTGCTGGCCGCCGTCTCGCACGACCTGCGCACCCCGCTGGCGGGCATCAAGGCCTCGGTGACCTCGCTGCGCTCGGCCGACGTGCAGTGGGACCCGGAGGACGAGGCCGAACTGCTGGCCGGCATCGAGGCCGGGGCCGACCGCCTCGACCACCTGATCAACAACCTGCTGGACATGAGCCGGCTCCAGACCGGCACCGTCACCCCGCTGATCCAGGAGACCGACCTGGACGAGGTGGTGCCCTACGCGCTCGGCGGCGTCCCGCCGGAGTCGGTGCGCCTGGACGTGCCGGAGACGCTGCCGATGATCCGTGCCGACGGCGGACTGCTGGAGCGCTCGCTGGCCAACCTGGTCGAGAACGCCGTCAAGTACAGCCCGGAGGGCGTCAAGGTGCTGGTCAAGGCCGACGCCCTGCAACCGCCGGGCCGGCCGGGCCGGGTCGAGCTGCGGATCGTGGACCGCGGACCGGGCGTCCCCGAGGACGCCAAGGAGCGGATCTTCGCCCCCTTCCAGCGCTACGGGGACGCGCCGCGCGGCGCCGGGGTCGGCCTCGGCCTCGCGGTGGCGCGCGGGTTCGTCGAGGCCATGGACGGTACCGTCACCGCCGAGGACACCCCCGGCGGCGGCCTCACCATGGTCGTCAGCCTGCCCGCCGTGGAACGGCCGCCGGAGCGGCCCGGCCCGGACACGCCGGGCGGCGAGGGCCACGACCCGCTCTCCGAACTGATCACCTGAGACCCGGCGGAACCACGCCGCACGCACAGCCGAGACAACAGTCCGTAAGATCCGACAGCCCGAAAGGCGGAGTCCGTAAATGACCCGGGTCCTCGTCGTGGACGACGAACCGCAGATCGTCCGCGCACTGGTGATCAACCTCAAGGCCCGCAAGTACGAGGTCGACGCGGCCCACGACGGGGCGAGCGCGCTGGAACTCGCCGCCGCCCGCCATCCCGACGTCGTCGTCCTCGACCTGGGCCTGCCCGACATGGACGGCGTCGAGGTGATCCGCGGCCTGCGCGGCTGGACCCGGGTGCCGATCATCGTGCTGTCGGCCCGGCACGCCTCCGACGAGAAGGTCGAGGCCCTGGACGCCGGCGCCGACGACTACGTGACCAAGCCCTTCGGGATGGACGAACTGCTCGCCCGGATGCGGGCCGCCGTGCGCCGGGCCGAGCCGGTCGCCGGGGAGGACGACTCGCTGGTCGTCACCGAGAGCTTCACCGTCGACCTCGCCGCCAAGAAGGTCAACCGGGACGGCACCGACGTACGCCTCACGCCCACCGAATGGCACCTCCTGGAGGTCCTGGTCCGCAACGCCGGGCGGCTGGTCAGCCAGACCCAGCTGCTCCAGGAGGTGTGGGGCCCGGCCTACCGCACCGAGACCAACTACCTGCGGGTCTACCTCGCCCAGCTGCGCCGCAAGCTGGAACGCGACCCTTCGCACCCGCGCCACTTCATCACCGAACCGGGCATGGGCTACCGCTTCGAGAGCTGACCGGCGGCTCCCCGGCGGCCCCTCGGCAGCCCCTCGGCAGCCTCCCGGCGGGGGCGACGCCTGCCGCCGGGGGCACCGAAACCGGTACCCTGCCGACATGAGTGGTGACAACAGCAGTGGCCAGCCGCCGGGGCGGTTCCGCCGCATGCTCAGTCGGCTGACCACCTCGGCCGAGGAACTGGACGCCGAGGACCTGCGCCAGGAGATCGCCGCCGAGTCCGGCTGCACGCCGATCGCCGGCTGCGCCGACCGGCAGCTGGTCACCGTCGCGGGCACGCTGCGCACGGTGACGCTCCGCCCGCGGGCCGGGGTGCCGGCCCTGGAGGCCGAGCTCTTCGACGGCACCGAGGCGTTGGAGGTCGTCTGGCTGGGGCGTCGCTCGATCGCGGGCATAGAACCGGGCCGTCGGCTCGTCGCCAGCGGCCGGATCAGTCACGCACGCGGGCGCCGCGTGCTGTTCAACCCCCGCTACGAACTGCGTCCGGTCGGACACGGGAGCGAATGAGCGTGAGCAACCACCCCGGCGGAGACGCCACTGCCCGGATCGACCTGGACGCCGCCGACGTGGCGGCCTGGCAGGACGCCGCCGCCGCCGAGGCCGCGGACGGACTGGCCAAGTCGATCGAAGGCACCGCGCCGGCCGCCGAGCGGCCCCTCGACCCGGCGGCCGCCGAGGCCGCCCGCAAGGCCGCCTCCAAGGAGGCCGCCGACACGATCCTGCAGGCCTTCGGCGGCGTGCGCGGCATGATCGACATGACGCTGCCCGGCCTGGTCTTCATCGTCACCTACAACCTCACCCACCAGGTCAGCGCCGCCGCCTGGGCCGCGCTCGGGCTCAGCGCCCTGTTCGTGGTGGCGCGGCTGGCCCGGCGGGAGACCATCCAGCACGCCTTCAGCGGCGTGTTCGGCGTCGCCCTCGGCGCCTGGATCGCGATGAAGAGCGGCAAGGCCGAGGACTTCTACCTGCCCGGCCTGCTCTGGAGCGTCGGCTACTGCACCGCCCTCGCGGTCTCCGCCGTGGTGCGCTGGCCGATGATCGGGGTGATGCTCGGCCCGATCACCGGCGAGATGTTCACCTGGCGCAAGGAGAACCCGGGCCGGCTCGCCGCCTACACCAAGGCGACCTGGGCCTGGGTGGTGATCATGGGCCTCAAGCCGGTGATCCTCTTCCCGCTGTACTTCACCCACAACGTCAACCTGCTCGGCTGGTTGAAGGTCGCCCTCGGCATCCCGCCGCTGCTGCTGGCGATGTACGTCACCTGGCAGATCCTGCTCAAGGCGCCGCCGCCGATCAAGGCGCCGGTCGACGACGAGGAGGAGGAGTCGGCCAAGTAGCCGCTCCCGCCGGTCGCCCGCACGGCGAACGCACCGCACTGCACGGCGCAGCTGCGCACCGTACGGCCGAGGGCCCGCACCCCCTGACGGGGATGCGG
>NZ_JBHZCN010000220.1:0-5029 GCF_042755465.1 Kitasatospora sp. NPDC059160
GCCCGCGGGCCCCCGCCGGCCCCCCGCCGCCCGCTCGTCGCCGGTCAGCGGTGGGCGCTGAACTGCACCACCTGCTGGTAGGTCGGACGGTTCTGCCAGGTGGTCTTGGCGTCCGTCACCCCGCCCAGCGGGCGCTGGATGACGGTGTCGGCGCACCACTGGTCGCCCGCCGTGCAGTCCGCGTCGCCCGGGTAGACCTGGGCGGGGGTCTGGGCGGCGGCCTTGGCCAGGGTGGTCTGCAGCACGGTGCGGCAGGCCGCGAGGTCGCCCCCGCCGCAGAACGGGCGGGCCAGCGGGCCGGCGACCGGGTCGCCGAGGACGGCGCGCAGGTCCTTGTCCAGGTAGCTCCACCAGCCGTACTGGAAGGCCGAACCCTTGTGCGGGATGCCCTCGTTGGCGCTCACCGGGCCGCCGCCGGTCGCGCCGGTCTGGCCGCCGGAGGGCGACTCGTTGATCTGCAGGGCGCCGGTCAGCGCCGAGAACAGCTGGTCACCGAGCCCGGGCCGCATGACGCCGTCGGCGACCAGCGGCCACCAGGCGTCCATCACCCGGATCGCGGCCGCGTCCGCGTAGGCGTGACTGCCCGCCGAGGTCTCCTTGCGCTGGGCGCCGTCGGCGAGCCAGGCCTCCAGCTGCTGGAGCGCGGTGGCGGCGGCCGGGTCGGTGACCGGGGCGCTGCGCAGCACCCGGATCAGGTCGGGAAGGACGTCCTCGGCCCGCAGGTCGGCCAGGGCGGCGCTCTCCATGGCCTGGGTGAGGGTGACCCGGCTCGCCTTGCCGCCGCCCTGGAGCAGCGCCTTGACCCGGTCGTCGAGCAGGTTGGCGCGGTGCACCGAGCCGTTGCCGAAGCCGGCCGCCGTGAACCCGTCCGCCTGCTTGTTGTTCCAGGAGACGTAGTAGTCCTGGTTGACGGACTGCGGGTGCTCGGCCGGAGGGGTGTACCGGGCGGTGTTGGTGGCGGGGTCGAAGTCGGCCCACTCGTAGGCGGGTCGGGCGAGCACGGGCAGTCCGGCGTCCACCCCGGGGGCACGCACCGGGTTGCTGCCGGAGTTGTAGTAGGCGATGTCGCGGGAGTCGGCGTAGAACCAGTTGAAGGTGTAGTTGATGTTCTGCGCGGCCCGCTGGAAGCTCGGCGCGTCGTGCACCGCGCCGGGGTCGTTCAACTCCTGGAAGCCGATGATGGAATCGGCCTCGTGGCGGTAGGTGGAGCGCAGCGAGGTGAAGGCGACGGGCGCCCCGCCGACGGTGCCGCGGGCCGTCACCAGGCCGTAGTTCGAGCGGTACATCACCAGGGTGTAGGAGCCCGCCGCGGTGGAGTCGCCGGTGGTCGGGCTCCAGGCGTCCTTGCGCTCCAGCCGGTCGAAGGGCAGGCACTGCCCGTGCCAGAGGTAGGAGTCGGCGGCGGTGGTGACCGGGGAGCCGTCGGTGGTGCAGAGCGGGACGGCGTAGGTGTCGGTGATGTCCTGCCCGGCCGAGGTGGCGCTCCAGGCGTAGTCCTGGCCGCGGCCGAGCTGCACGTAGAAGCTGAGGCCGGCGAAGGCCGCGCCGCGGGCGCTGATCCCGGGACCCTGGATCTCCTCCAGCATCAGCAACTGCGGGGCGAAGTAGCCGGTCTGGGGGCCGAACACGGCGACCGGGTGGCCGTCGTCGGTGTGCGCGCCGGAGACCAGCAGGGCGTTGGACATGCCGTGCTTGGCGGTGAGCAGGTTGCCGGGCAGGACGCCGTCCGCCTTCGTGGTCGCGGAGTTCGCCGAGCCGGTGGCGTCGTAGACCACCTTCTCCGGCACCACCGAGCCCGGGTCCGGCAGGGCCTGGCCCTGCGGGGCGTCCGGCACCGTCGCGTACGGGAAGCTCTGGCCGTCGTGCAGGGTGCGGACGGCCTCCGGGTCGTCGGACTCGCGCAGCGACTTCCACAGCGCGTCCCCGGCGTCCTTGCCGTACCGGGCCTCGGCGGTCGACTTGACCTGGGCGGAGGCGAGTTCACCGCCGCCGCCGGCGCCGAACAGCGCGCCGACCACGGAGGCCAGGGCGACCAGGTCGGTCAGCTTGAACGGCTCGATCGAACCGGCGTTGGTGATCGGGTCGATGTGGCCGGTGAGGTCGTACTCGCCGGGGAAGGTCCGGGCGTTGTACGCCTGGCTCGCGTACTGGTTGATGCCGTCCAGGTACGCGTTGGCGTCCGCGAGTGCCTGGGTGGCCCGGCCGCCGCGGGCGGCGAGCGCGTCGATCTGCTGCTGCAGCTCGGCCTCGGTGTACGGCGCGGCCTGCCAGAAGCTCTGCTCCAGCTGCCGGTTGGCGGCCGCGCCGCCCGCGAAGCCGGACAGCTGGCCGCGGCCGACGTGCCGGAACAGGTCCATCACCCAGAGCCGGTCCTGCGCGGCCGCGTAGCCCGCGCCGAACTCGGTGCCGTAGCGGGTGGTGCCGCTGATGTGCGGGACGCCGGTGGCCTTGTCGCGCACGATCGTCACGTCCGCGCGCGGGCTGACGGTGCTGGCCACCTGGTCGGCGGGGACGCCGAAGGAGGCGTCGTTGAAGAAGTTCCGCAACCCGGCCTCGGTCAGCCCCGGGTAGCCGGAGGCCAGGGCCGAGTACGGGCCGAGCTGGTCGTCGGTGTGCGCCGGGCGGCTGCCGAACATCCGGTTGAGCAGGATCTCGGCGAGGGTGGCGTTGCCGTTCTCGCCGGGCGGGAGGATGTCGGTGCAGCGGCCGCCGCAGTAGTCGGGGGCGGCGGCGGCCGGGGTGGGGGAGGCGGTGGCGGGGGCGGTCAGGGCGGCGGTGACGAACAGGGCCGACGCGAGCGCGACGGCCGCGGACCGGAGGGGGTGGGGGCGTGTGCGTGGGGGCAAGGCGAGCTCCTCCGTCGAAGCCACGGGGAGTCGACGGTAGGGGCGCTACTGGCCGGTTGGCTAGTGGCGTGCATGCCATTTCGCCCGCGAGGTGCCGGAGTTGGGGGTGTCGGACGTCGGGTGTCGGGGGCCGGGCGAGGGGGCGGACGGCCTCCGGCGGGCCGGGGTGTCGGCGGGGTCGGTTAGGGTCGCTCGCGGTAGTGGGTGATCTTCCGGCGCGGGGCGGCGGGGCAAGGGGTGCGTGGTGGGGCGGGAGCTGCTGGCTGCTGGTGGGTCGTGCTGGGGGCGGGCGTACCTGGACCTCGGGGCCGCGGGGGAGGAGCCGCCGCGGGTGGTCGAGGGGTTCGCCCTGCTCGGGGAGGCGCGGTACGAGGGCTGGGAGGGGCCCGCGGCGGTGCTGCTGGACGGGGCGAGCGGGGAGGTGTTCCTCGGGCGGCCGGGGGACGACGGGGCGCTGCGGCGGGACCTGCTGGCCAGCAGCACGGCGTGTCTGCTGGCGCTGGCGCGGGTGGTCGAGGGGCTCGGCGGGGCAGCGGAGTACGGGCCCGCCGGAGTGGCCGAGGTCGTGGAGACCGGACGGCGGTTGCTGCGGGAGGCCGATCCGGAGCTGTACCGGCGGACGGGTGGCCGGCCCGCGCACTGGGAGGCGGCGGTGACGGTCCGTGCCCTGGCGTGGGGTGCCGGGCCGGGCGGGCCGGAGGAGTCGGCGTACGCCGTCACTCCGGCCCTGGTGGCGGACCTGGCGACGGCGGAGGGGGAGGGCGGCGTCCGTCGGTTCGGGGAGGACGAGCTGCCCGCGAACGTGACGCACGGTCCGACCCGGCGGCTGCTGACCGAGGTCGGCCTGCCGGTGTCCGGGCGGTGCGTGCTGGAGGTCGATGCCGAAGGGCCGCTGGAGGGTTACGAGCCCGAGGACGACGAGGAGGAGCCCTCGGAGCGGGCGTACCAGCGCGGGTTCCCGGTGCTCGGCGGGTGGATGTACGACTTCGACGTGCTGCTCGACGGCGCGACCGGGCGGGTCGAGCTCACCGATGTGTGGGGCGACGGCGGGACGGCCGCCTACCTGCACCGCGACCTCTCCGCGCTGCTGTACACGCTCTGGACCTTCCACCGGCTGCGCGCCGCGCGGGAGGAGGCGTACGGGGAGCGGAAGGAAGCCCCCTGGTCGGTCTTCGACCCGTGCGAGCTGTTCGACGGCGCGGCCGAGGAAGCGCTGCGCACGATCGATCCGGAGGCGTTCGCGAGCGAGGAGCACTTCTGGCCGATCCGGATCGACGACGGGCACATGGGCAGTCTGCTGGAGTAGCCGAATTGGCAGGTGGGAACGTGAGTGAGGGTGGGTCGGTGCGGACGCTGGTGGGGGTGGTGTGGCGGCAGAAGAAGCTGCTGCTCCTGTCGGGGGTCACGGTGGCGGTGACGGTCGGGGCGGCCGCGCTGCTGGTGTGGGCGGAGGTGCTGCTCGGGGGGAGCGTGGTGGTCGGGGCGGCCGGGCTGGTGGTGCTGTTGTTCCTGGTGACCTTCGGCAATGCGGCGATGCTGATCGCGGTCGATGACGCTCTGCGGGGGCGGGCGGTCGGGGTGTGGTCCAGTTGTGCGCGGGCGGCGGGGCGGTTGCCGGTCATCGCGGGCTGGGCGGTCGGCGGGGCCCTGACCATCCTGGTGGGAGCGGTGCTGCTGGTCGGGGCCAGCTGGGTGATGGTGGGCTACCTGGTGCTGCCGGCGATGGTGCTCGACGGTGTCGGGATCCGCGAGGCGCTGCGGAGGTCCCGGGAGGTGCACCGGCGTGAGGGCTGGACGAGTGTGCGGGGTTCGAGCTGGGTGGCCCTGCCGGTGGTGCTGACCTTGCTCCCGTCGCTGGTGGCCCTGGTCCTGGGCTTCACCGTGAAGGACCGGGTGCTCGGTGTGCTGTCGGTCGCGGGCGCGGCGGTGTGTCTGGGCGGTGGGTTGGCGGTGACGGCGAGTCTGTCCGGGGTGTTCCGGGTCCGCTACTACCGGGAGGCCATGGGGGGACCGGTCGAGGCCGTGCCGGTGCAGCCGGTGCAGCCGGTGTTGCACGTGTCGCCCGTGGAGTAGGACGCGTGCGGGCCGGCAGCCGCAGGGGCGGCTGCCGGCCCCGGGGCGTGGCCGGCGCGGTGGGGGCGGTGGGGGGGCGCCGGGGCCGGCGTGAGGGCGGGGCGGATGGG
>NZ_JBHZCN010000221.1:0-4842 GCF_042755465.1 Kitasatospora sp. NPDC059160
GGGCCTCTCGGCTGTCTGTGCGCCGCCAGGGACTCGAACCCCGGACCCGCTGATTAAGAGTCAGCTGCTCTAACCAACTGAGCTAGCGGCGCCTGCTGACGTGGAGAACATTACCTGGTCAGCGGCCGAAACACACAATCGGCCCGGAGGCCCTCAGGCGGTCAGCACCACCTTGCCGCGGACGTGCCCGGTGGCGACCAGCCGGTGCGCCTCGGCGGCCTTCTCCAGCGGCAGCGTCTCGGCGATCTCCAGCCGCAGCCCGCCCGCCTCCCACAGCCGGACCAGCTCGGCCAGCCGCTCGGCGGTGCGCGGCCCGCGCAGCCCCCGGACGCCCAGCCGCTCGGCCTCCGGGTAGTCGACCACGGTGCCGATCCGGGCCCGGTCGGCGACCAGCTCGACGGAGGCGGCCAGCGCGCCCCGCCCGGCCGCGTCGAAGGCCGCGTCCACCCCCTGCGGTGCGACCGCCCGGACCCGCTCGACCAGCCCCTCGCCGTACTCGACCGGGATCGCGCCCAGTCCGCGCAGGTAGGCGTGGTTGCGCTCGCTCGCGGTGCCGACCACGGTGGCGCCCAGCGCGCGGGCGAGCTGGACGGCGACGGTGCCCACTCCGCCGGAGGCGCCGTGCACCAGCACGGTCTCCCCGGGGCCGACCCCGAGCAGGTCGAGCGCCACGTGCGCGGTCTGCCCGGAGGCGGAGAGCGCGCCGGCCTGCTCCCAGGGCATCCCGGCGGGCTTGGCCACCAGCTGGCCGGCGTCCACCGTGACCAGCTCGGCCTGGCAGCCCAGCACCCGGAAGCCCAGCACCTCGTCGCCGACCCGCCACGGCCCGGCGCCCGGCCCGAGCCGGTCCACCACCCCGGCGAACTCGTTGCCCAGGACGAACGGCTCCGCGGCCACCAGCCCCGGCGGGCGGAAGCCCTCCCGGATCGCGAGGTCCACCGGCTGGACCGCGGCGGCGTACACCCGCACCCGGACCTCTCCCGGGCCGGGTTCCGGGTCCGCCACCCCGGTGACCCGCAGGACCTCGGGACCGCCGGACCTCGGTACGGTGACCGCCTTCATGGGGTGCTCCTCTCGCCGGCACTGGCCGATCCGCTGCTCGAACGTCCCGATCCTCGGATGTGAAGTGCGCTTGAGGTCAAGGGTCCGTCCGGCGTGTCCCCGCGAATGGGCGCATTGTCAGATTTATCCTGGGCGGCGCTCAGCCGTCCGTCGCCGAACCGTCGCCGAACCGTCGTCGAGAGGAACCTCCCCGTGGGCCAGCTGCCCCTGTTCTTCCTGGTGCTGCTCGCCTCCGTGGTGACCATGCCACTCGCCCGCAAGACGGGCGTGCCGCAACCGGTCCTGATGACCCTGCTCGGCATCGTCATGGCGATCGTCCCGCAGATCCCGGACGTCAAGATCGAGCCCGAGCTGATCCTCCCGCTGGTCCTGCCGCCGCTGATCTTCGCCGTCGCCCGGCGCTCCAGCGTCCGCTACTTCAAGGCCAACGCCCGCTCGATCCTGCTGCTGGCCGTCGCCCTGGTGGTGGTCACCACCGTCGCGGTGGCCGGCACCGTGCACTGGCTGCTGCCCGCGCTGCCGCTCGCCGCCGCGATCGCGGTCGGCGCGCTGGTCTCCCCGCCCGACCCGGTGGCCGCCGTCGCGGTGGCCGGCAGCATCGGCCTGCCGCGCCGGCTGGTGGCGATCCTGGAGAGCGAGGGCCTGTTCAACGACGTCACCGCGATCGTCGTCTACTCGCTCGCCATCGAGGCCGTGGTCAGCGGCGACTTCTCGGTCGGCCACGCGGCGCTGCGCTTCGTGCTGTCCGCCGTGCTCGCGGTGGTCGTCGGCGTGGTGCTGGGCTGGGTGAACGCCAAGCTCGCCGACCGCCTGGACGACCCGACCCAGCAGGTCGCGCTCAACCTGCTGGTGCCCTTCGCCGCCTACACCGTCGCGGAGGAGATCCACGGCTCCGGCGTGCTCGCCGTGGTGATCTGCGCGCTCTACCTCGCCGAGCGGGCCTCCGACGCGGACGCCGTCGCCTACCGGCTGGTCGGCAACGCCTTCTGGGAGGTGGTCGAGATCCTGATCACCGGCGTCGCCTTCGGCCTGATCGGCCTGGAGCTGGCCACCGTGCTCAAGGAGGCCGGCCGCGGCTGGACCGGCTTCCTCGGCGACGCCGCGGTGGTCATCGCGGTCGTGGTGGCGGTCCGGCTGCTCTGGCTGCTGCCGGCCGGCTGGCTGTCGAAGAAGCTGCGCAAGAACAACGAGGAGGACACCCCGTTCAGCTGGAGGGAGAGCGTGGTGCTCTGGTGGTCCGGCATGCGCGGGGTGGCCACCGTCGCCCTGGCCCTGGCCATCCCGCTCACCCTGCACTCCGGCGCCGACTTCCCGGAGCGCGGCCGACTGGTGTTCATCGCGTTCAGCGTGGTGCTGTTCACCCTGCTGGTGCAGGGCCTGACCCTGCCCTGGCTGGCCAAGCGGCTCCAGCTGGACATCGACCAGGACGCGCACGAACAGGCGGTGCGCCGGCTGTGGTGGCGCGCCGCCAAGGCCGGGCTGGAGCGGCTCGGCGAACTGGAGGAGCAGGACAGGCTGCCGGCCGAGGTCGCCGACCGGCTGCGGGACCGTCAGCACGACCGGCTGGCCCGGCTCTGCCCGGAGAACTACGCCGAGGAGGAGGCCGCCGAGGCGAAGCAGCGGATCGCCCAGTGGCGGGCCGCCGCCGAGGTCGAGCAGGAGATGATCGCCGCCTCCCGCCGCGAGATGCTGGTCGCCCGCAGCGAACTCGGCGCCGACCCGGAGCTGGTGGACCACGTGCTGCGCGGACTGGACCTGCGCTCCGAGCGGAAGTGAACGCACCGCGAGCGGCGGGCGCAACGGAAGTGACGGGCAGTCCGGCCGCCCGGCGGCACGGCCCCCGACCGGCCGGAATGTGCACCACCCCCGCCGGAGTTGCATAGGCTGAACCCGGGCAGGCCGTCAACGGAGTCGGCGCACCACCCGTACCGCCGCAACCTCGCGAAGCCGCTCGACGACGACCGGCCCCACGCCTGGCCCTGCCGGTTTCTGCACCCAGATGAATCGAGGACCCACCGATGTCGGAGACCCGCGCCGACGCCCGCACCCCGCTCGACCGCACCCCGCAGTGGGCCGCCCTGGCCAAGCACCGGGCCGAGCTGGGCGAGACCCACCTGCGCGAGCTGTTCGCCGCCGACCCCGAGCGCGGCCGCACCCACACGCTCCAGGTCGGCGACCTGCACGTGGACTACGCCAAGCACCTGGTCACCGACGAGACGCTGGAGCTGCTGCGCGAGCTCGCCGCCGCCACCGGCGTCGCCGAGCTGCGGGACGCCATGTTCCGCGGCGAGAAGATCAACATCACCGAGCAGCGGGCCGTCCTGCACACCGCGCTGCGCGCCCCGCGCGGCGCCGTCGTCGAGGTGGACGGCGTGAACGTCGTCCCCGCGGTGCACGCCGTCCTGGACAAGATGGCCGCCTTCGCCGACCGGGTCCGCAGCGGCGAGTGGAAGGGCCACACCGGCAAGCCCATCCGCACCGTGGTCAACATCGGCATCGGCGGCTCCGACCTCGGCCCGGCGATGGCCTACGAGGTGCTGCGCTCCTTCGGCAGGCGCGACCTGGCGGTCCGCTTCGTCTCCAACGTGGACGGCGCCGACCTGCACGAGGCGGTCCGGGACCTCGACCCGGCCGAGACGCTGTTCATCGTGGCCTCGAAGACCTTCACCACCATCGAGACCATCACCAACGCGATCTCCGCCCGCGGCTGGCTGCTCGACGGCCTTGGCGCCGGCACCGAGGCGGTGGCCAAGCACTTCGTCGCGCTGTCCACCAACGCCCAGGGCGTGCAGGACTTCGGCATCGACACGGCCAACATGTTCGAGTTCTGGGACTGGGTCGGCGGCCGCTACTCCTACGACTCGGCGATCGGCCTCTCGCTGATGATCGCCATCGGCCCGGACGCCTTCCGCGAGATGCTGGACGGCTTCCACCTGGTCGACGAGCACTTCCGCACCGCCGCGCCGGAGCAGAACGTCCCGCTGCTGCTCGGCCTGCTGGGCGTCTGGTACGGCGCGTTCTTCGACGCCCAGGCGCACGCGGTGCTGCCGTACTCGCACTACCTGTCCAAGTTCACCGCCTACCTCCAGCAGCTGGACATGGAGTCCAACGGCAAGTCGGTGACCCGCGACGGCACCCCGGTCGGCTGGCAGACCGGCCCGGTGGTCTGGGGCACCCCCGGCACCAACGGCCAGCACGCCTACTACCAGCTGCTGCACCAGGGCACCAAGGTGGTCCCGGCCGACTTCATCGGCTTCGCCCGCCCCGTCGCCGACCTGCCCGACCGCCTGGCCGCCCAGCACGACCTGCTGCTGGCCAACTTCTTCGCCCAGACCCAGGCGCTGGCCTTCGGCAAGACCCCGGAGGAGGTCGCCGCCGAGGGCGTGCCGGCCGAGCTCGTCCCGCACAAGACCTTCAAGGGCAACCACCCGACCACCACCATCCTGGCCGCCGAGCTGACCCCGTCGGTGCTCGGCCAGCTGGTCGCGCTGTACGAGCACAAGGTGTTCGTCCAGGGCGCGATCTGGAACATCGACTCCTTCGACCAGTGGGGCGTCGAGCTGGGCAAGGTGCTCGCCAAGCGGATCGAGCCGGTGCTGCTCACCGGTGAGGGCGGCGGGCAGCTGGACAGCTCCACCGCCGCGCTGGTGGCCCGCTACCGCGCGCTGCGCGGCCGCTGAGCCCGGGACCGGGCCGTCCGCTCCGGCGGGCGGCCCGGCTCTCCCCGTCCAGGCTCACGGGGAAACGCCGGAAGCGCCCATGCTAAGGCCCAGGGCGCAA
>NZ_JBHZCN010000222.1:0-2194 GCF_042755465.1 Kitasatospora sp. NPDC059160
CCGCAGTACGGACGCCACGGGGCGATGTTCGTCCGGTACGGGAAGTCCTCGAAGGGCAGCCCGCCCAAGCGCCGCACCATCTTCACGGTCCCGGAGATGGACTGGATCGTCGACGTCCTGGACCACTACCTCGCCGAGGTCCGCCCCCGGTTCGGTGCTGGGAAGCACCCGGCGATCTGGGTCACCGAACGCAGTGGGCGCCTGTCCCGCCGGTCGGCGAACGAAGCCTTCGACGCCGCACGGAAGGCCGCTGACCTGCCGGAAGAGCTGAAATTGCACTGCCTGAGGCACTCGTACATCACGCATCTCGTCGAGTTCGACTACCCGGAGCGGTTCGTCCAGGACCAGGCCGGACACGGCTACGCCAGCACCACGGCCATCTACACCGGCGTCTCGGACGAGTACCGCAACCGGCTGCTGCAGCGGAAGTTGACCCATCGCTACCCCGGCATCTGGGAGGACCCCAAGTGATCAAGAAGATGGGCTACCGCTGGAACCTGCGCAAGCTCATGGCCGACCGGGAGATGTTCCAGACCACCGACCTGGTCCCGCTGCTGGCTGAGCGGGGCATCACGCTCTCCCGCGAGCAGGTCTTCCGGCTGGTCACCCAGCCCCCGCAGCGGCTGTCGATGGACGTCTTGGCGGCTCTGTGCGACATCCTCGCCTGCCAGCCGAATGATCTGATCGAGGTCCAGGTCGTCAACCAGGAAGTCCGCAAGACCGCCGGCGGCGAGACACCCGGACCGCTTCCGGCCGTTCGCCGGACCTCCATCCGGCGCCCGGAGGGCCTGTGACCGCGCCCTCGCCGACCGCGCCATCGGTCGTCGCCCGCCTCGCCGCCCAGGCCGCACGGCTGGATGCCGCCACCTCCGCCGTCACCACCCACCTCACTGCGGCTCTGCCCGGCCTCGGCTCCGAGGAGGCCGCGGCGGCGCTGGTGGTTGCGGTGCCGATCCCCGTGCGCGGGGCGGCTCGTTTCCTGGAAGAGCTCGCCGAGCACCTGGCCGGCCATCCCCAAGCCATGACCTCTGGGAGTTCGCTCTGTCCGCCGCTCCTGCTGCGGCTGACCCAGGTGTTGTACGAGGGCGGCCATCCGGTGGTTCGCCCCGGTTGCGCGCACTGCGGCACGGTGCGGACCGACCTTCGGCAGCTGCGGCCCGAGGGACGGCTCTGCGCGACCTGCGACGCCAAGAGCCGCCGCGCCACCTGCGCGCGCTGTCACCGCGAGGGCATGCGGATCTCCGCCCGCCGCCCCGAGGGCGGCATTTGCTCGGCCTGCTACCACAAGGACCCCGCCCGCCTGGAGGAGTGCGCCGGGTGCGGCGAACTCCAGAACCCGGTGGTCCGCCGAGAAGACGGCCGGGGCCTGTGCATCAGGTGCTGGAAGCGCCCCACTCACACCTGCGTGACCTGCGGCAAGACCGCGGTCGCGGCGCTGGTCGACGCCGACGGCGCTCTCTGCCACCTCTGCTACAACCGCCACCGCCGACCGCGACGGCTCTGCGGCCGGTGCGGGCAGCTCAAACGCATCGCACGCAACGCGCACGACAATGAGCCCGACCTGTGTGACGGCTGCTACCGCGGCCCCGAGGTAACCTGTTCCGCCTGCGGTCGGATCCGCCCCTGCAGCAGCAAGCTCCAGGGCCAGCCCGTCTGCGGCAACTGCTACCGGCGCAACCGACAGGGCGAGCCATGCGCCCGCTGCGGTCGGATCAAGCCGGTCAACACGCGATGGCCGATCGGGCCGGTCTGCATGACCTGCTACAACACCGTCCTCCGGTCGCCGGCCGAGTGCTCACGCTGTGGCACGGTCCAGCCGCTCATCGCGCGGGACGCCGACGGCATCGGCGTCTGCGGACCCTGTGTCGGCTTCGCCGCCGACTACACCTGCCGCCAGTGCGGCCGCGCCGGCAACCCCCACAGCCGGGGTCGGTGCGCGTTCTGCGTTCTCGCCGAGCGGGTCGACCTTCTGCTCGCCGGAGCCGACGGCGTGGTCCCCGAGCAGTTGCAACCGCTCGCGACGGCGCTGGCGGCCGCTCCGGCGCCCTTCCAGGCGATCCAGTGGATCCGCGAGAGTCCGAACAGCAAGCTCCTCGCCCGCCTCGTCACCGAGGACCGTCCGCTCAGCCATGAGCTGCTCGACGAGCTACCACCCAGCCGGAACCAGCGCTATATCCGCCAACTCCTGTTGTAC
>NZ_JBHZCN010000222.1:2284-4382 GCF_042755465.1 Kitasatospora sp. NPDC059160
AAGTCGGCGGCCCACGCGAACCTCGCCCGCCCGTTCCTGCACTGGTTCCTGCTCCGACGCGCACGCCAGCGCGCCGCCGTCCGCCGTTACCCGGCCTCCGCCGACCGCGATCTCAGACGGCGCGTCAGCGTGGCCTTGGAACTGCTGGCCTGGCTCGACCAGCAGCAACTGGCACTCGAAGACCTCACCCAGGAGCACCTCGATGGCTGGGTCACTGGCGGCGCGAGCCAACGGCGCTACTTGATCCGCTACTTCCTGAGCTGGACGGCGAGCCGCCGGCTCACCCGCAAGCTCACTGTCCCCTCGATCCCGCAGCAGGAGCCGCAGGCCCTGCTCGATGAGGACGACCGCTGGAGCCTCCTCCAGCGATGTCTCACCGACGATGCCCTGCCCTTGGACGTCCGAGCAGCCGGCGCGATCACCCTGCTCTTCGGTCCGTCCGCAGAGCGGCTCTGCCATCTGACGCCCGACCATCTACAGCGCGGCAGCAAGCACACCCACCTGATGCTCGGCCGCCACCCCGTCCTGTTGCCCCCGCGACTGGCCGGTCTGCTGCACCAGCTGGCGGAAGAGTCCCTGCCCGGCTCACGATCCCTGTTTGCCCAGGCCACCCCGGGCCCCCGGCTGCTGTTCCCGGGCCTGGTCCCAGGGAAGCCCATCTCGACCCACGCCATGACGCAGAAGCTCAACCGCCACGGAATCTCGGTCCGCGCGGCCCGCAACTCCGCCCTCGCCGCGCTCGCCGCCGATCTCCCCAGCCCCATCCTCGCCGACCTGACCGGCATGCACCGCCACACCGCGATCCGCTGGGTCGCCTATGCCCGACGCGACTGGGCCGAGTACCTCGCCGCACGCGCCGAGGACCAACAGGAAGGCAGACGATGACCAACGCGACCGGCCGCAACGATGAGCGCACAGTACAAGAAGTGCTCGATTATCTGATCACGCACTTGAACGACGCCCTGCGTCGTCCGGGAATGTACGGCGGCGAGACGGCGATCAGGCTCTACCTCGACGCGGTGGCGTTCGCGGACGCCTCCGAGCAGGCATGGCAGCAGGAACTGAAGGACCTGCAAACCCGCCAAGGATCCTCCTCCACCGGCGTGAGCGGAGCCTTCCAATATCTGTGGGGTGATGCACACGAGGGCGCCGTGGCCTCGGTCTACGCCGAGATCGCACACCGTCAGGGATGGCTGCGACTCGACCGGGCCCTCACCTCGGCTGAGCACGACGAGATCCGTCGTGTCAGCGAGACCTGGTGCCGCAAGGACCGCCTCCTCAGCGACATCGTCACAGCGTTCGGTCCGCCCTCGGTCCTCTTCGGGGGGAACAACCCCAACTACCCCAAGACGCTGGCATACGCGACCGACCGACGTGACGACGCCCTGCTCTGCTTCCACCTCTGGAACACCTTCGCCCCGAGTCCAAGCTCGTCGTCGGCCTCTGTCCATGCCGAACCCGTCCTCTGGGCCTTCCGGGACGGCGGCACCCTGTTCACGGACGGCTTCACGTTCACGCCGGAGGGATCCGCCCGCCGCTCCGCGGCTATGCTCCCGGTGCATGACCGCCGCCTCGCCTGAGTCCCCTTCACCGCTTCAGCACCCTGGGATCACCGGAGAGCCGGCGGACGACGACGTGTTGATCGAGAAGCTGCGTACCCGGGCCTGGGATCCGGGTCGGCGCTTCGATACGGCGAGTGTGCCAAGCGCCTGGATCGCGGAGCGCTACGGAGCTGACTGGTTTGACCGGCCCAACCCGGATCTGCGGTCGACGGGTAGCGACGGGACGGTCCAGCTCAGATCCTCGGCCGAGGAAGTCGCCTCCTACTACGCGGACTCCCCACGCGGGCTGCTGTTCCCGCCCGTCACCATGGCCGAGGTCGAGGCCGTCGAGCGCAAAATCGGTCGGCGCCTGCCCGACGTGCTCCGCCGCATCTACACCGAGGTCGCGGACGGAGGGTTCGGGCCCGATGGCGGGCTCGTCAGCCTGCGCGAGGGGAACCGGGCGCCGGGGCACCTGAGCAACTGGAAGTCCGCAGTGAGCGTCCATGAGCGGCACCGCGCGGCCGGGGTGCCGGCGTCCTGGTTCTTCCTGACAG
>NZ_JBHZCN010000223.1:0-4298 GCF_042755465.1 Kitasatospora sp. NPDC059160
CGGCCGGGCCGCCCCGGTCCGTCAGTTGGCGGGGAGCCTCGGGGTGCGCGAGGGCTCCGTGCGGCGCTGCCCGGTCGCCTCGAAGGCGGCGGCGAGCCGCAGGAGCGCGGTGTCGTCGTAGGCGCGGCCCGCGAAGGTGAGCCCCACCGGCATGCCGATGTCGGCCATGGTGCCCATCGGCACGGTCACGGTCGGAATGCCGAGGTGGCGCGGCACGAGGTTGCCGTTGGCGACCCAGACGCCGTTGCGCCAGCCGAGGTCGGCGGAGGCCTCGGCCACGTCCATGTCGGCCGGGCCGACGTCGGCGACGGCGGGGAAGACCACGGCGTCCAGGCCGAGTTCGTCCATCCAGACCTCCAGGTCGACCCGGCGGGTCTCCTCCAGGCCGCGCAGGCCCGCCTCCAGCAGCGGGATGTCGGTGAGGGAGGCGTACGGGCGCTCGCGCACGAAGCGCGGGTAGTCGCCGACGGTGTCGTCGAAACCGGCGTAGCGGTCGGGGAGTTCGCCCTCGTGCTTGGGGAAGATGCGGCTGCCGTCGACCTCGGTCAGGGTGGCGAGCGCCGGGTCCCCGTTCGCGCGCAGGAAGTCGTCCCAGGACCAGGCGGACAGGTCCTCGATCTCGACGGTGAGGTAGTCCCGGCCGACCAGGCCGCGGGTGAACAGCGAGGGCGCGCCGGGGCGGTCGGCCTCGTAGTTGGTCACCACCGGGAAGTCGACCTCGACGACCTCGGCGCCAGCCGCCTCCAGGTCGCGGCGGGCGGCCTGCCACAGGGCGATGACCGAGGCGCGGGTGTCGATCCGCTGCCCGGTCTGGCCGCCGATGCCGCCCTCGGGGTTGGTGCCGGCCTCGGGGTCGGCGTTGATGTACATCCGGGGCACGCCGACACGCCGGCCGGCGAGGGTCGCCCCGGCCGCCGCCGCGTCGGCCGGGGCCAGCGCGGGGTAGGAGTCGGGGCGGACCTCGGAGGCCGCGGGCAGCTGGATCCAGGGCTGGGAGCGCCACAGGTCGCCGCGGGTCTCCGCGTCGTCGGCGACGACGACGTCGAGCAGTTCGAGCAGGTCGGCCATGGTGCGGGTGTGCGGGACCACGACGTCCATGGTCGGCACCAGCGGCCAGTTGCCGCGCACCGAGATCACGCCGCGGCTGGGGGTGTAGGCGCACAGGGCGTTGTACGAGGCGGGCGCCCGGCCCGAGGACCAGGTCTCCTCGCCGAGGCCGAAGGCGCCGAACGAGGCCGCCGTGGCGGTGCCCGAGCCGTTCGAGGAGCCGGAGCCGTACGCGCTGGTCAGCCAGTCGGCGCTGTACGGGCTCTCGGCCCGGCCGTAGACGCCGCGCTGCATCCCGCCGTTCGCCATCGGCGGCATGTTGGTCAGGCCGATGAGCACGGCGCCGGCGGCGCGCAGCCGCTCGATCGCGAAGGCGTCGCGCTGGGCGACGAGGTGCTCGAAGGCCGGCGAACCGGCGGCGGCGGTCAGGCCCTTGGCGAGGTAGCTGTCCTTGGCGGTGTACGGGATGCCGTCGAGCGGGCCGAGGGTGCGGCCCTGGGCGCGGCGGGCGTCGGAGGCCTCGGCCTCGGCGCGGGCCTCCGGGTTCATCACGACGAGCGCGTTGAGCGCGGTGCCGGTGCCGGGCCGGTCGTAGGCCTCGATCCGGGCGAGGTAGGCGTCGAGCAGGCCGACCGAGGTGGTCTCGCCCTTCTCCAGCGCGGCGCGCAGGTCGGCGATGCCCGTCTCGACGACGTCGAAGGGGTGGGTCATGCGGGTTCCTCCAGGGGTGTTCGGTCTTGCGTCGGAAGCGGAAGGTCGGAAGCGGAGAGTCGGAAGCGGAAGGTCGGGCGCCGTGCCGGTGGAGCGGGTGGGTCGACTACACGACGGCGGGGGCGAGTTCGTCGCTGTGCGGGCGGTCCTGGCCCGGGTCGGGCATCCGGCGGTCGGGGCGGCGCGCGAGCAGGTAGCCGAGGCCGGCGAGGGTGACGGTGCCGACGCCGAGCGGTGCCGCCCAGATCTGGTACCACGGCGCTCCGGCCGGTGCGAGGATGGCGCGCGGCCAGCAGATGTTGACCACCTCGAAGCCGGTCCACAGCACCGCGAGGACGTTGAGCGGGGTGCCGAGGCGACCGTAGCCGACGGCCCCGGCGGGCTTCCAGGTGCCGCGCAGGCGGGCGGTCAAGGCCACCACGGTGAGCAGGAAGAACGGCACGAAGGTGGCGGCGCTGCCGAAGGTGATCAGGCTGCCGATGGCCGAGGTGCTCAGGCCCAGGGGCAGGGCGGCGGCGCTGACCACCGTGGCGGCGACCAGGCCGCCGATCGGCGCCTTGTGCCGGTTGACCTTGCGGACCTGCCGGGAGAACGGGAAGACGTCGTCGCGGGCGAGCGAGTAGAGGCCGCGGGCGGCGCCGCCCTGGGAGGCCATCAGGCAGGCGGTGAAGCTGATCAGGACGACGAGGACGAAGGGCTTGTCGGCCCAGCCGCCGAAGGCGTGGGTGACGGCGGTGGTGACGGGGTCGAGGTCCTTGACGGCGACGACGTCGGCGGGGTCCGGGTGGGCGAGCTCGACCGAGACGGCGTTGAGGACGACGACGAGCCCGACGCTGAGCAGCGACCACCACATCGCCCGGGGCACCTGCCGGGCGGCGTCCTTGGTCTCCTCGGCGGTGGACACGCAGGCGTCGAAACCGATGAAGGCCCAGCCGGCGACGGCCACGGCGGCGAGCAGGGCGCCGGTGTCGCTGACGCCCAGCCCCTTCGGGGCGTCGAGGAAGTCGGTGAGCAGGGAGAACCCGTGCTGCCGGAAGACCAGCAGCAGGGTGAGGCCGACCAGCACGGAGGCGACCGCCTCGGCGGCGATGCCCAGACTGACGAACCGGCGCAGCAGGTTGATGCCGTAGGCGTTGACCAGGGCGCAGCCGAGCATGAAGCCGACCGCGACGAGGACCTGCTCGGCGGGGGTCGGGACGGTGCCGAAGAGGGCGAAGAGCCAGGGCGAGGCGAGGTAGGCGACGGTGGTGTTGCCGAACATCACGGCGAACTGCCACAGCCAGCCGCTCAGCCAGGCGACCGCCGGTCTGGACAGGCGTCTGCTCCATTGGTAGGCGCCGCCGGCCAGCGGCCACTGCGAGGCGAGCTCGGCGTAGACGGCCACGACCAGGCACTGCCCGAGCAGGCACAGCGGCAGGGCCCAGACCCAGGCGCCGCCCGCGACGCTCATGCCGACCTGGACGGCGGCGTACAGCCCGACGACCGGGGAGACGACGGCGAAGCCCATGGAGATGTTGCCGAGCACGGTCAGGCTGCGCCGTAGCTCCTGCTGGTAGCCGAGCGCGGCCAGCCGGTCGGAGTCGGTGGCGGCAGCGGTCTCGGCGGCGTCGGTGGCGACGGTGGGGGTGTTCTCGGCCACTGGCTGCGCCCTCTCGATAAAACTAACTTTGTTAGCAACTGCTGTCGGTCTGGCACGATAGCCCCCGGACACGGAGAGCGGAAGAGGGGATTTCGGTGGGCCGACCGAGCAGGGCACTGCTGACCCGCGAGGGGATCGCGCGCGCCGCGCTCCAGGTGGTGGACGAGAAGGGCCCCGACGGGCTGACCATGCGGGCGCTCGCGGAGCGGCTCGGGGTCAAGGCGGCGTCGCTCTACAACCACGTGCCGAGCAAGGACGCCCTGGTCGACGCCGTCTCGGGGCTGGTCAACGACGAGATCGACCACGGGCCGCTGGGCGACCCCGACTGGCGGGCCGGCCTCGCGGGGTACGCGCGCGGCTACCGCGCGGTCTTCCGGCGGCACCCGAACGCCCTCGCCCTGCTGGCCCGCCGGCGGGTGGAGGCCGACAGCGCGCTGACCGGCTACGACGCGCTGCTCGCCCTGCTCGGCCGGGCGGGCCTCGCACCCGCCGACGCCGCCGAGGTCGCCGCGGCGGTGGACTACCTGGTGCTCGGCTCCGCGATGGAGACCTTCGCCGCGGGCTTCACCCGGGAGCCGGCCGCCTACCGGCCGCAGTACCCGGCGCTCGCGGACGCCCTGGACGGCTCCCTGGCCCGGGGCGGCGGCGCGACCGAGCTCGACGACCGCGGGTTCGAGGTGGGCCTGGGCCTGCTGCTGGACGGGATCGAGCGCCGGACGTCATAGCCGTCGCGCTCGCACGAAGCGGCGGCCCCCCACCCCGGCGAGGGGGTGGAGGGCCGCCGGTGGGGGGGGGGGGGGGGGGGGCGGGGGGGGGGGGGGGGTGAGTCGACCGCGGGGGGCGGGGGGTGAGGAAACATGTGACTGCAGGGAGTTGTTTTAGTTGGGGGGTGGGCGGCGGG
>NZ_JBHZCN010000224.1:0-4277 GCF_042755465.1 Kitasatospora sp. NPDC059160
TGTGTTGGTTTTTTTTTTTTTTTTATACCTCCACCCGCGCGGGGGGTGCCCCCCCCGCCCCGGGCGGTACCACACCCCTGGCCCCCCCCGCCACTCCACGCAGACACGCGAGACGCGAGAAGAGATTCACACCATGGCGAACTTCACCGCCGCGGACGTCAAGAAGCTCCGTGAGCTCACCGGCGCCGGCATGATGGACTGCAAGAAGGCCCTGGACGAGGCCGA
This sequence comes from Kitasatospora sp. NPDC059160, assembly GCF_042755465.1. Classification (NCBI taxonomy): domain Bacteria; kingdom Bacillati; phylum Actinomycetota; class Actinomycetes; order Kitasatosporales; family Streptomycetaceae; genus Kitasatospora; species Kitasatospora sp. NPDC059160. The sequence goes on from NZ_JBHZCN010000224.1 coordinate 226, forward strand.
GGGCAACGTCGAGAAGGCCGTCGAGCTCCTGCGCATCAAGGGCCAGAAGGGCGTTGCGAAGCGCGAGGGCCGTGACGCCTCCAACGGCGCCGTCGCCGCGCTGATCGCCGAGGACAAGAAGTCCGGCGTCCTGGTCGAGCTGAACTGCGAGACCGACTTCGTCGCCAAGGGTGACAACTTCGTCAAGGTCGCCGACGCGATCGCCGCCCACCTCGCCAAGAGCGCCCCGGCCGACCTGGACGCCGCCCTGGCGTCCGAGATCGAGGCCGGCAAGACCGTCCAGCAGTTCGTGGACGAGGCCAACGCGACCCTGGGCGAGAAGATCGTCCTCCGTCGCTTCGCCCAGTTCGACGGTGACGGTTTCGTCGCGGTCTACCTCCACAAGACCAGCCCCGACCTGCCGCCGGCCGTCGGCGTCCTGGTCGAGCTGGACAAGGAGAACGCCGAGGTCGCCAAGGACGTCGCGCAGCACATCGCCGCCTTCGCGCCGAAGTACCTGTCCCGCGAGGAGATCCCGGCCGAGGCCCTCGAGAACGAGCGCCGCGTCGCCGAGGCCACCGCCCGCGAGGAGGGCAAGCCCGAGGCCGCCCTGCCGAAGATCGTCGAGGGTCGCGTCACCGGCTTCGTGAAGGAGAACTCCGTCCTGGAGCAGGCCTTCGCCAAGGACAACAAGAAGACCGTCGCCAAGGTCCTCGAGGAGGCCGGCGTCTCCCTCAAGCGCTTCGCCCGCTTCCGCGTCGGCGCCTGAGCCACGTTCCACCCGGTCCCCGGCCCCTCTAGGCTGGGAACCGCCCCCGCCCACTGACCGGGGCGGGCGGATCGCCGAACGGGCTCACCCGGCGCCAGCCGTCCATGGGTGGGCCGTGTCGGCACCATGAACGACGAGGAGGCCATTGCCGTGCAGGACACCGAACCGGTTCCCGCGGCAGTGGCCTCCTCTCGTGTACGCGCAGGCCGGGCATCCGCACGCCCAGGCCTGTGAGCCAGCAGGTGCACTAAAGGAGAAGTCCATGCAGGAGACGCAGGAGACCGCGCAGGACCCCAAGGCGGGCTCGCGCCGCCGGGTGCTGCTCAAGCTGTCCGGTGAAGCCTTCGCCGGTGGTGGCGGGCTCGGCGTCGACCCGGACGTCGTGCACGCGATCGCCCGTGAGATCGCCACGGTCGTGCGCGCCGGCACCGAGGTCGCGGTGGTCATCGGCGGCGGCAACTTCTTCCGGGGTGCCGAGCTGCAGGTCCGCGGCATGGACCGGGCCCGCTCCGACTACATGGGCATGCTGGGCACCGTCATGAACTGCCTGGCGCTGCAGGACTTCCTGGTCAAGGAGGGCATCGAGACCCGGGTCCAGACCGCCATCACCATGGGCCAGGTCGCCGAGCCGTACCTGCCGCTGCGGGCCGTCCGGCACCTGGAGAAGGGCCGTGTGGTGATCTTCGGTGCCGGTATGGGCATGCCGTACTTCTCCACCGACACCACGGCCGTCCAGCGCGCGCTGGAGATCCACGCCGACGTCCTGCTGATGGGCAAGAACGGCGTGGACGGCGTCTACGACTCCGACCCCCGGACCAACCCGGACGCGGTCAAGTTCGACGCACTGGAGTACTCCGAGGTCATCGCGCGCGACCTCAAGGTCGCGGACCTCACCGCGATCACCCTGTGCAAGGACAACAACCTCCCGATGCTGGTCTTCGAACTGCTGGCGGAGGGCAATATCGCGCGTGCGGTGAAGAGTGAGAAGATCGGCACACTCATCAGCCAGGATTCTGTCCGGGCCTGAGCAGCAACCCGCCGTACGGGACGGCGTCCGCCGCGACCGGCCCCGATGCCGACACCGGTCGGGACAACAGCAGATGAACCGGACAGGGAGTTCACAGTGATCGAAGAGACCCTCCTCGAGGCCGAGGAAAAGATGGAGAAGGCCGTCGCCGTCTCCAAGGACGACCTCGCGGCCATCCGTACCGGCCGTGCGCACCCGGCGATGTTCGCCAAGATCGTCGCCGAGTACTACGGCGCCATCACGCCGATCAACCAGCTGGCCTCGTTCTCGGTGCCGGAGCCGCGCATGGCGGTCGTCTCGCCGTTCGACAAGACCGCGCTGAAGGCCATCGAGCAGGCGATCCGCGACTCCGACCTGGGCGTCAACCCCTCGAACGACGGTTCCATCATCCGAGTGGTGCTGCCGGAGCTGACCGAGGAGCGCCGCCGGGAGTTCATCAAGATCGCCCGGACCAAGGGCGAGGACGCCAAGGTCTCGATCCGCGCCGTCCGCCGCAAGGCCAAGGACGCCATCGACAAGCTGGTCAAGGACGGCGAGGTCGGCGAGGACGACGGCCGCCGCGCCGAGAAGGAGCTCGACGACACCACGGCCAAGTACGTGGCCCAGGTCGACGAGCTGCTCAAGCACAAGGAAGCCGAGCTGCTCGAGGTCTGATGAACGACGCCCCTGACGCCCCTGGCTACTGGGGCCCGTCCGACCAGCAGTTCCAGCCCTACCGCCCGGCGCCGCAGCCGCAGGCACCCCGGCCGCCGGCCAGTCCGGCGCCGGGGCACCCCGGCCACCCGGAGCCCCGGGCCGCCCACCAGGGCGGGCCGGGTGCCGTCCCGGGGGGCCAGGACCTCCGTTCGGATCACTCGCAGCAGCCTCCGGTGTACTGGGGCGGCGACGCGGAGGAGACTCAGGTCATGCCTCCCGTACCGGCCGATCCCGGCTCGCACCCCGGTGCGCCCGACCACGGGCCGGCCAACGGTGCCGCGAGCGGACCCTCCGACGGCTCCTCGAACGGCGCCGGGGACGGCTCCTCGAACGGCGCTGCGAGCGGGCCCTCGAACGGCGCCGCGAACGGCCGTGCCGAGCAGCCCGGGACGCCGCCGCCGGGCGTGACGGAGACGGTCGTGCTGCGCGCGATAACCGGCGACGCCACCCCCGCCCCCGGCCACGGCGCCCCGCCGTACCCGGGGGCTCCGGTGCATCCCGCGCCGCCGCAGCGCCACTGGGCGGCCGGGCAGCCCCCCTTCGTGCCGTCGTCCCATCCAGGGCAGGAGACACCCGTGGCCGCCCAGCCCGCCCCGCAGCCGGAGCCGCGCAAGCAGCGCGGCGGCCGTAACCTCCAGGCCGCCATAGGCGTGGGCGTCGGCCTCGGCGTGGTGATCATCGCCTCGCTGTTCGTGGTGAAGGCGCTGTTCCTGTTCGTCGTGATGGCCGCGGCCTCGGTCGGCGTCTGGGAGCTGACCAGTCGGCTGTCCGAGCGCAAGCAGATCAAGGCGCCGCTGATCCCGTTGGTCGTGGGCGGCATCGCCATGATCGCCACCGGCTACTGGGCCGGCGTCGAGTGGGCCGCGGCCTCGCTCGCGCTGACCGGGCTGGCGGTGATGGTCTGGCGGATGGCCGAGCCGCCGGAGAACTACCTGCGGGACATAACGGCCGGGGTGTTCACCGCCTTCTACGTGCCGTTCCTGGCGACCTTCGTGGCGATGATGCTGGCGGCCGACGACGGCCCCCAGCGGATCGTGCTCTTCCTGATCGTCACGATCTGCAGCGACACCGGCGCCTACGCGGTGGGCTACAAGTTCGGCCGCACCAAGCTGGCCCCGACGATCAGCCCCGGCAAGACCCGCGAGGGCCTGGCCGGCGGCATCGGCCTGTCGATGCTGGCGGGCGCCGTGCTGATGCAGCTGATCATCGACGGCGGCAGCTGGTGGCAGGGCCTGATCCTGGGCGGCTGCGCCGCGGTCACCGCGACCCTGGGCGACCTGGGCGAGTCGATGATCAAGCGCGACCTCGGGATCAAGGACATGGGCACCCTGCTGCCCGGCCACGGCGGCATCATGGACCGGCTGGACTCGCTGCTGCCGACCGCCCCGGTGGTCTGGCTGCTGCTGGCGGCCTTCGTCGGGAGCTGACCCGCCCACCGACCGTTCCGCGACGGGGGCCCCGGACGCCAGGCGTCCGGGGCCCCCCCGCGGCGGCGACACTGGTACAACCAATCCAAATCCCGGGTAACTCACCGTTTTGGGGCCGCGCGGCGCCCAGCCCCCCCCCCAACGCGCCGGCCAG
>NZ_JBHZCN010000225.1:0-4199 GCF_042755465.1 Kitasatospora sp. NPDC059160
AAACGCCCGGTTACATTCCGAACCCGGAAGCTAAGCCTCACAGCGCCGATGGTACTGCAGGGGGGACCCTGTGGGAGAGTAGGACGCCGCCGAACGATCATTCAGAAAAGCCCCTGATCCCTTCGGATCAGGGGCTTTTCGCATGTCCGCTCAGTTGTCGTCGTCCTCGTCGGGCAGCTGGGCGTCGTCGGTCTTCGGCTGACCCTGGGCCTGGGCGGGCTTGGGCTCGGTGGTCGGGGCTTCCGAAGGCGCCGCCGAGGCCGGTGCCGAGGCTGCGGCCGATGGCGCGGCCGAAGCGGGCGCCGACGGGTCGGCCGGCGTTGCGGGTGCTGCTGCCACTGCCGCGGTGCCCCAGGACGGCCGGTCGAGCCACTTGTCGGCGGTGTTGGTGAGGCGGGCGACTCCCGTGCCGTCGGCGCGCATGCTGTAGAGGTCGGCGCCGCCGCCCGAGGGGGCCTGGGCGAAGACGATGGACTTGCCGTCGGGTGCGTAGGCCGCGGCGCCGTAGAAGGCGGTGGACGGGGCCGGGGTGAGGGCGCCGATGGCGGTGCCGTCGGGGTGGACGGTGTAGATGCCGCCGCCGGGGGCGTTGTCGGGGCCGGCCGGGTAGGTGGTGAAGAGGATCTGGGTGCCGTCGGGGGACCAGGTCGCACGGTCGCCGGCCCGCAGTTCCCAGGGGGTGAGCTGGCGCAGCCCGGTGCCGTCCGTGCCGACCACGTAGACGGCGCGGCTGTTGGCGGGTTGGCCGGTGGCGCTGGTGCGGTACTCGAAGGTGAGCTGCTTGCCGTCGGGGGACCAGCTGGGGTTGCTCACGGCGCCGGAGTAGGGCTTGTCGTTGGTCAGGAAGGTGAGCCGTTGGACGTTGGTGCCGTCGGGGCTCATCAGGTAGAGGTCCGAGTACTGGACCTGGTTGTTGTGGGCCTGGTCGAGGGCGCCCCAGGAGCGGCTGAACGCGAGCTGCTTGCCGTCGGGGGAGAAGGCGGGGGCGCGTTCGTCCTCGTTGGCGCAGTCGGCGGTGCCGCTGGCGGCGTCGCAGAGCTGGCTGATCTGGTGGGCGTTGTCGCCGCCGGTGGTGACGGTCCAGAGCCGGGCGGTGCCGGACTGTGGATCGGTGCGGTCGAAGGCGACGGCGCTGCCGTCGGGGTTCCAGTCGGGGTGGTCGTCGCGGGCGCGCGCGGGCGGCTGGGTGATCTGGTGCTGGTCGGTGCCGTCCGGGCCGAGGGTGACGATGGCGCTGGTGGTGCGGGCGGCGTCGGTGTAGGCCCGGCTGACGATCAGTCCGTTGCGGGTCTCGGCGTGCGCCGCGGCGCCGACGACGCCGGGGGGCGCCGACGGGGTGGGGTCCGGGGTCGCGGTGGGGGACTCCGGGCGGATCTCGGAGAGTGGGATGTCACCGGGTTCGGCTCCGCACCCGGTGAGCAGGGTGCCCAGAAGCAGGAGGCCCGCACCGGCGGTTGCGCGGGTGCGGGCCTTGCCGCTGGTGGGGGACTGCCGTGTGCCGGCGATCCGTGTCATCTCCGTCTCCGACCTTTCCGACCGCTTCGACGTGTGCCCCGGTCCGCGGTGGGAGGGACGCAGGACGCATCCAGGAGGAAGGCCCCTGGAAGGAGCTGTCACTGTGTCAGACGGGGTGTGTCGGCGGCCGGGCGACACGCGACGGATCGCATCGGCTCGGTCACACGGAGTAGACGGCTCCGGGGCGGGTCAGCCCCGGGCGGCGCGGCGCTCGGCCTTGGCGAGGGCCTCCGCCTCGTCCTCGGCCTCGGCGACCTCCAGGGTCGGCGCGGTGCCGCCGAGCTGGGCGGGCAGCCACCAGCTGTCCTCGGGGCCGGAGGGCTTGCCGGGGTACTCGCGCTGGGCCCGGTCGAGCATCTCGCTCATGGCGGCGCGCAGCTTTCTGGTGACCATGACGGGCTTGTCGTTCGGGCCGAGGTGGATCGGTTCGCCGATCATGATCGTCACCGGGACGTGGCGCTTGGTGAGGGTCTTCGGACGGCCCTTGGTCCAGAGCTGCTGCGTGCCCCACAGGATGACCGGCAGCAGCGGGGCGCCGGAGTCGGCGGCCATCCGGGCGGCGCCGGTCTTGAACTTCTTCAACATGAACGAGCGGCTGATGGTCGCCTCGGGGAAGACGCCGACGACCTCGCCGGCCTTGAGGGCGCGGACGGCGGCCTCGTAGGCGGGCTGGCCGTCGGTGCGGTCGACCGGGATGTGCTTCATGCCGCGCATCAGCGGGCCGGAGACGCTGTGCCGGAAGACGTCGTCCTTGGCCATGAAGCGGGTCTTGCGCTTGCCGCCGCGGTAGGCGCCGAGGCCGGCGAAGAGGAAGTCCAGGTAGCTGATGTGGTTGCTGACCAGCACCGCTCCGCCGTTGGCGGGGATGTGCTCGGCGCCGATGATCTTGATCCGCACGTCGAGCGCGCGGAAGGCGGTGAGTGCGGCGCCGATCACCGGCGGGTAGACGAACTCTGCCACGGTCAGTCCTGACTTCCACGGGCCGGGGCCCGGTACGGCGGGTACCCGCGCCGTGCGTGGGGGCCGACCGGAGCACGGCACGCCGCGGCGGTCACGGGTGATACACGGAGATGATCCCCCGAACGAGTGCCTGCTGTCACCTGAGGCGTGCGGTCAAGCGAATATTCACGGTGTGATCTCCGTGATGAATCCGACCGGGAACTTTTCCGGCCCGCCGCCCGGCCCGCCGTCCGGGCCCGGCACCCGCTCCGATCAGGCCCCGGCGCCCAGGCGGCCCTGGGCGCGGCGGACGATCGGGTAGATCTCGCAGCCCGGGCAGTAGCCGAAGGCGGCGTTCAGGAAGGCCGCGGCGAGGGCGAAGCCGGCGGTCAGCAGTCCGAGCCAGCCGACGCCGGTGAGGAAGCCGAGGCTGCCGATGACGGCGAAGACGGCCCCGCCGCCCTGGGCGAAGCGCAGCGGGCGTTCGTCCTCGGTGGTGGTGGGCGGCGCCAGGCGGGGGGCGATGAGGAGGTGGAACAGGCCGACGTACGGGGAGCGGCGGGGGCCGGCGACCGCGCCGACCAGGAAGACCAAGGCTTGGAGGGAGAGCAGCAGGCCGCTGCCGGTGATCAGGACGGCGGCCAGCACCGCACTGGTGAGCGCGGCGGCGAAGCGGTGACCTCGGGGGTCGGTCTGCAAGGAGTCTCCGGAGTGGTCGCGACGGGCGGCTGCGGCGGGCGGCTGCGGCGGGGCGCGTCAGCGACAGCGGACGGTGGTGACGGGCCTCGGGTCGACGACGCGACGGACGGTCAGCAGCGGCGGGGAGAGGGGGGCGGAGTCCACCCGCCGATCGTACGGGCCCGGTGTCGGCAGGTCGACCTCCCTTTCGGAGCCCGTACGCGCTGCCGCAGACTGGGGGGATGACCGGACTCGTGGTGTGCCTCGTCGTACTGGCGGTGGCGAGCGGGTTCGGGCTGGTGAGGACAGGGCGCGACGGGAGGCTGCGGGTGCGCACCAAGGACGGGACGGTACGGCTGTCGGAGGAGGACCTGGGCGGGCCGCTCGGTGAGCGGGCGACCCTGGTGCAGTTCTCCACCGCCTTCTGCCAGCCGTGCCGGGCGACCCGGCGGGTGCTGGCCGAGGTGGCCGGGATGCTCGACGGGGTCGTGCACGTGGAACTGGACGCCGAGGCGCAGCTGGAGCTGGTCCGTCGGCTGGAGGTGCTGCGGACGCCGACCGTCCTGGTGCTGGACGCGGCCGGGCGGGTGGTGCGCCGGGCGGCGGGGCTGCCGCGCAAGGCGGACGTGATCGCGGCGCTCGGCCAGGCGGTGTGACGGACGGGCGACCGGCGGCGGAGGGGCGGCCGGAGGGGCGGCGAGGGGATTCGTCGACGGTTGGTACCCCCCGTGAGGTGGGGCCGGCCCCCGGCTGGGGCAGGATGGGCGCAAGCGGCGGTGCCGGCCGTCCGACCTAAGCTACTGGCCAGTAGTGACCACTGCGCTACCGCCGAGTATGCTGCCAGGAAGTTCCGGACCGGCACGGGAAACTCGCTGCCCGGAGCGGGTGCGTGCCGTGTTCGCACCCGCTTGCACGCCGCAGCCGTCGGACGAGACCAGTACAGGAGACAAGGCCGTGAGCTTGAGGATCGTTGTCTGTGTGAAGTACGTGCCGGATGCGACGGGTGACCGTCGTTTCGCGGACGACCACACCACGGACCGGGAGGGTGTGGACGGCCTCCTGTCGGA
>NZ_JBHZCN010000226.1:0-4064 GCF_042755465.1 Kitasatospora sp. NPDC059160
ACTGCCCGGAGTGGCACAGCCGGTACACCTGGATACCCGGGTCACGGGGGGGGGGGTGGGGGGCGCCCGCCCCACCGGCCGGACGCCCCGCACCCCGGGCGCTACGGCCGCCCCATGAACGCGGGGTAGTACCCGCTGCTGATCCCGGAGATCCGGATCAGCGTCCCGGGCCGCGCGGCCTCCACGTACCGGTTGTTGCCCAGGTAGATCGCCACGTGCTGGATGCCCCGCGCGGTGCCGTCCGGCGACCAGAACAGCAGGTCACCGCGGCGCAGCTGGCTCGCCTTGACCGGCGTGGTGGCCTCGTACTGGTCGTTGGCCACCCGCGGCAGGTCGATGCCGCCGCGCCGGAAGGACTGCTGCACCAGGCCCGAGCAGTCGTACCCGTCCGGCCCGTTGCCGGCCGTCCGGAACGGCTTGCCCAGCTGGGCGAGCGCGTACTCCACCGCAGTCTCGACGTCGCCGTCCACCGCCACCTCGTGGGAGGACCCCGAGGAGCCCGAGGAGCCGGAGGAGGACGGGGAACCGCCGGTCCGCTGCAGGTAGATGTCGTAGTGGCTGGTCCAGCGCCACTCCCCCTTGCTGTTCCTGAACCAGTACCGCGAGCCGTCCCAGCCCTGCTTGATCCCGCCGTTCGAGGACTTGGCGGGCTTCGCGGAGGACGAGGACCCCGCCGAGGACTTGCCGCCGCCGGTCCGCGCCACGTACACGCTGTAGTGGGTGGTCCAGCGCCACTGCCCCTGGCTGTTCTTGAACCAGTACCGCGAGCCGTCCCACCCGGCGTGCGCCGGGGCCTTCTCGGCCGCGGCGGGCGTCACCCCGGTGCCGAGGCCGATGGTCCCCACGCCGACCGCGATCACGGCCGCCATGCCTATCCCCCGGCGGATCCGCGCGGCCCGCGAAGGACGGGCGGTGGCGGGGCGGGCGGCGGGGGCGTGCTGCCCGGTCGGTTCGTCGGCGGCATCCGGTGCGCCGGTGTTGACGGTGGTCATCCCTGCTGACTTCCTTCACTGCTGCGAACGCACTGCGGCGTACGGCCGCCGGAAGGGCGGCTGCGGAAACTGCTGCGGACACGCGGTACGCCCCGGCAGCGCCGGTCCGTACCCTCGGCAGTCCCCGGTCCGACGTGCCGCGGCCCCCGGCCGTGCGACCGGGGGCCGCGGCATGTCGCCCGTGGATTCAGTTCTGCCTGCTCGTCACGTTAGGCACGCGTCCGCTCACCGCGCGCAGTGGAGTGCGCCAAAGGAAGGTTTCCCGGGCTCCGGGCCCCGACGGCGCATCAGGGTGAACACCCGTCACCGCCGGGCGTGTCCCGACGCCCCCTCATCAGTGGCCGCGGTGCTCCGTCAGGAGCTGCTTCTTCAACACCTTTCCCAGTGCGTTCCTGGGCAGTTCGGGTACCAGCACGACCCGGCGCGGGCGCTTGTGCACCGAGAGCCGCTCCGCCACGAAGGCCGTCAGCTGTTCCCCCGTCACGGCGCCGTCCGGCACGACGTACGCGACGATCACCTGTCCGAGGTCCTCGTCCGGCGCGCCGACCACGGCCGCGTCGGCGACCGCCGGGTGGTCGCGCAGCGCGGCCTCCACCTCGCCCGCGCCGATCCGGTAGCCGCCGCTCTTGATCAGGTCGACCGAGGCCCGGCCGACGATCCGGTGGAAGCCGTCCGCCCCGATCACCGCGACGTCCCCGGTGCGGAACCAGCCGTCCGCCGTCCAGGCCTCGGCGTCCGCGTCCGGCCGGTTGAGGTAACCGCTGAACAGCGTGGGGCCGCTGACCTGGAGTTCGCCGACGCTCTCCCCGTCGTACGGCACCGGCCCGCCGTCCTCGCCGACCAGCCGGGTGCGCACCCCGTCCACCGGCAGCCCGACGCTGCCGGGGCGCCGCTCGCCGTCCGCCCGGGTGCTGACGGTGATCAGCGACTCGGTCATCCCGTAGCGCTCGATCGGGGCGTGCCCGGTGAGCGCCGCCAGCTTCTCGAAGACCGGTACGGGCAGCGGCGCGCTGCCGGAGACCAGCAGCCGGGCCGGGGCCAGCCGCCCGGCCGCCGCGGGGTCCGCCGCCAGCCGGGACCACACGGTGGGCACGCCGAAGTACAGGCTGCCGCCCGCCTGCGCGTACCCCTCCGGGGTGGGCCGTCCGGTGTGCACCAGTCGGCTGCCGGTGCGCAGGGCGCCGAGCACGCCGAGCAGCAGCCCGTGCACGTGGAACAGCGGCAGCCCGTGCACCAGGGTGTCCTCGGCGGTCCACTGCCAGGCGGCGGCGAGGGCGTCCAGGTCGGCGGCGATCGCCGCCCGCCGGATCACCGCGCCCTTGGGCGCGCCGGTGGTGCCCGAGGTGTAGAGCACGAAACCGGTCGCGTCGGCGGCCGGTTCGGCGTAGGTGGTCGCCGACCGCTCGGCGGGGTCGACGGGCAGGGCCGCCACCGGCCCGGCGTCGGGCGCGTCCTCCCCGGCCGCGTGCGCCAGCAGCACGGCGCCCGAGTCCCGCAGGATGTGCTCGCGCTCCTTGGGGCCCGAGTCGGGCGGCAGCGGCACCACCGGGACGCCCGCCAGCAGCCCGCCGACCACGGCGGTGACCGTCTCCAGGGTGGGCCGGGCGAGCACCGCCAGCGCGGGGGCCCCGGCCACCCGGTCGGCCACCGCGGTCGCCGCGCCCAGCAGTTCCTCCCGGGAGAGCGTCCGGCCGTCGATCCGCAGCGCGTCCGCCGCGTCGCCGTGGTCGCCGTGAAGTGCCGTCAGCAGTGCCATGCTTCGGTCCTCGCCCTCGTCCTCGCCCTGTTCGCCCCGGAGGCTCCCGCGCCCGGGCGCCGTCGGGCCGACTCTACGGGCCGGCTCGGCACTCCCCGGGACCCGGGGCACGACGACGGAGGGCGCGGTACCGAGCACCCGGTACCACGCCCTCCGGTCCTGGGGACCCGTCGCGCGGGGATCAGCCCTTGCGGGCCTTCACCTCGGTGGTGAGCTGCGGCAGCACCTGGAACAGGTCGCCGACCACGCCGTAGTCGACCAGCTCGAAGATCGGGGCCTCGGGGTCCTTGTTGACGGCCACGATGGTCTTCGAGGTCTGCATGCCGGCCCGGTGCTGGATGGCACCGGAGATGCCCGCCGCGATGTAGAGCTGCGGCGAGACCTGCTTGCCGGTCTGGCCGACCTGGTTGCTGTGCGGGTACCAGCCGGCGTCGACGGCGGCGCGCGAGGCACCGACGGCCGCGCCGAGCGCGTCCGCGAGCTCCTCGACCACGCCGAAGCCCTCGGCGGCACCGACGCCGCGGCCGCCGGAGACCACGATGGCGGCCTCGGTCAGCTCGGGGCGGCCGGTGGAGACGCGCGGGGTGCGCGAGGTGACCTTGGCGGCGTTGCCGGTGAACTCCACCGACACGTTCTCCACCGCACCGGCGGCCGCGACGGCCTCCGGGGCCACGGCGTTCGGCTTGACGGTGATGACCGGGGCGCCCTTGGTGACCGTGGACTTCACCTGGAAGGAAGCGGCGAACACCGACTGGGTCGCGACCGGACCGCCGTCGCCGGCCTCCAGGTCGATGGCGTCGGTGATGATGCCGGAGCCGATCCGCAGCGCGACGCGGGCGGCGACCTCCTTGCCCTCGCCGGAGGACGTGACCAGGACGGCGGCCACGTCGTTGGCCTTGGCGATCTGGGCCAGGGCGTCCACCTTCGGGACGACCAGCTGGTCGGCGAACTCGGCGCCGTCGGCGACGTACACCTTGGCGGCACCGAACTCGGCGGCCTTGGCGGCGATGTCGGCGGCCGCGGCACCCGCGCCCAGCACGACGGCGGACGGCTCACCGATACGGCGGGCCAGGGTCAGCAGTTCGAGGGCCGGCTTGCGGACCGCGCCATCGGCGTGGTCCACCAGAACCAGGATCTCAGCCATGATTCGTTGCTCCTGATCGATCGTTGGATGCGCTGACGGGCGGGGCGGACTAGATGAACTTCTGGTCGGCGAGGAAGGCGGCGAGCTGCTTGCCGCCCTCGCCCTCGTCCTTGACGACCGTGCCCGCGGTGCGCGCCGGACGCGCCGCCACCGAGTCGACCGCCGTCCACGA
>NZ_JBHZCN010000227.1:0-4002 GCF_042755465.1 Kitasatospora sp. NPDC059160
GGGTCGTGGGTGTTGTATTTTTCCCCCCCCGGCCGCCCGGCCCCCGCCCCGCCCCCCCCCCCCGCCGGGGGGGGGGCGCCCCGCGCCCCCGGGGACCCACCCGGGTTCGGCCGCCCGACCCTACGCCCGGGTAGGGTGGCGACCCATGGCCAGTCGTAGAACGTCGATCCTGCAAGCAGCCGCCCGCGTCATCGCCCGGCGCGGCGTGCGCGGGCTGCGGGTGGAGGAGCTCGCCGCCGAGGCGGGCGTGTCCACCGCGCTCATCTACTACCACTTCAAGGACCGCACCGGCATCCTGCGGAGCACCCTGGAGTTCATCAGCGACCGGGCCGAGGGCTACACCACCGACCGCCCCGCGGACGCCCCTCCGCCGACCGCGCGGGAGGAGCTGGAGCAGACGCTGCTGCTGGAGCTCCAGGACAGCACCGAGGTCCGGGAGAACAGCACCGCCTGGGGCGAGCTGCGCGCCAGCGCCGTCTTCGACGAGACCCTGCGCGAGGACCTCGCGCGCGCCACCCGCCTCTGGGTCCAGGAGACCGCCGGGCTGCTCGGCGTGATCCGGCCGACGGCCTCCGCACTGGCGCTGGCCGGCGCCGCCGAGCGGCTCACCGCGCTGCTGGAGGGCCTCAGCACCCGCTGGCTCAGCGGCAGCCTGCCGGTCGCCCACGCGCGCGCCCTGATGACCGAGGCGATCGACACCGAGATCGCCCGGCTCGAAGCCTGATCCGCCCGAACCGCCTGGACCGCCGGGGCCGGCGACCCGGGCGGACGGCGCACTCTGTGACGGTGCCTGCGGTGAGAGTCACGGCCATTGCCCGAACTTGACTGACTTTTTAGTCAGTGCGACGCTGCAGGGGACAGCAGGCGCTGCCCGCCCCGTCCGTCGACTCCGTCCCGCTGTGCGCCCACGCGCCGTGACCCGGAGAGTGGAGACGGCTGCGGCCCCCTCCCCCGACGACGGACCGGCCCCCGGGACCGCGGCGCGAACGGCACCTGCGCACCCCGCACGATCAGGAGACCACCGTGAGCTACTACCACGACGACCACTCCGGCGAGTCGGGCCCCTGGGTGCCTGCCGACGACGTCCCGCACGCGCGGACCTGGATGTCCTGGCCCTCCCGCCGGGGCGTGTGGGGGCTGCGCCTGGGCGGCGTCCAGGAGGACATCGCCCTGATCGCCCGCACCATCGCCCAGTTCGAGCCGGTGGTCATGTGCGCCCCGGACGACTACACCGCGGACAAGGCCCGCTCCTGGTGCGGCCCCTCCGTCGAGGTGATCACCGCGATCCCCACCGACGACCTGTGGATGCGCGACATCGCCCCGGTGTTCCGCCGGGACGGCCACGGCGGGCTGGAGGCCGTGGTCCTCAACTTCAACGGCTGGGGCAACAAGCAGGTCCACTACGACGACGCCCGGGCCGCCGAGCGGATCGCCGCCCACCGCGGCCTGCGCCACTCCTATGCGGACTTCGTCGGCGAGGGCGGTGCGGTCGAGACCGACGGCGACGGCACCGTGATGGCCACCGAGAGCAGCCTGGTCAACAAGAACCGCAACCGCGGCATGAGCCGGGACGAGATCGAGGACGCCGTCCTGGAGGCCTACGGCGCGGACAAGATGATCTGGCTGCCCGGCATCAAGGGCGAGGACATCACCGACGACCACGTCGACGTCACCTCCCGGTTCATCCGCCCCGGGGTGGTGATGGTCCAGCTGCCGCCGGCCGACCGCAACGACTCCTGGGCGCGCGACGCCCGCGAGCAGTTCGCCATCCTCTCCGCCGCGACCGACGCCCGCGGCCGCCGGCTCCAGGTCATCCCCGTGCACGGCCCGGACACCGTCCGCTCCCGCAGCTCCAAGTTCGTCGACTCCTACCTCAACTTCGTCCTCGTCAACGGCGGGGTCATCACCGCCCAGTTCGGCGACGCCTACAAGGACGCCGCCGCCCGGGACGCGCTCGCCGCGGCCTTCCCCGGCCGCCACGTCGTCCAGCTCGACGTCGACCGGCTGATGACCGGGGGCGGCGGCATCCACTGCTCGACCATGCACGAGCCGCTGCCGTAGCCGGAGCGCGAGCCGCCACCGTTCTCCTTCCCGGACCACCCTCGAACCTGCCCGGAGAGCCCGTATGACCAACGCCCGCACGCCCGACGCCCGTACGCCCGACGCCCTGTCCCGCCGCGGCATGATCCGTTCCATCGCCGGCATCGGCGCCGGAGTCGGCGTCCTCACCCTCGGCCTGACTGCCTGCGACCCCAACGACCTCGGCGACCTCGACGGCGCCGTGCCGCCGTCCCAGCAGCCCGGCACCCCCGGCGCCCGCCGCTTCGGCGCCGAGTGGGAGAAGCACCAGCGCACCGTGATGTCCTGGCCCGCCTCCGAGACCGTCTGGGGCGAGCAGCTCCCGGACGTCCGCAAGGACATCGCCGGCCTCGCCCAGGCCATCGCCGCCCGCGAACCCGTCGTCCTGATGGCCCGCCCGGAGCAGAAGGAGGCCGCCCAGAAGGCCTGCGGCGCCGCCGTCGAGGTCGTGCCGGTGGCCGTCGACGACCTGTGGGCCCGCGACACCCTGCCGGTGTTCGTCGAGGAGGGCGGCAAGGTCAAGGGCGTCGACTTCAACTTCAACGGCTGGGGCAACAAGCAGCAGCACGCCAACGACTCCAAGATCGCCCGGACGGTGCTGACCAAGTTCGGCGTCGAGCGCGTCGAGACCCCGCTGGTCGCCGAGGGCGGCTCCTTCGAGACCGACGGCCAGGGCACCCTGATGGTCACCGAGAGCTCCGTCGTCAACGAGAACCGCAACCCGGGGATGAGCCGGGACCAGGTCGAGGCCGAGCTCAAGAAGGCGCTCGGCGTGACCAAGGTGATCTGGCTGGCCGGCGTCAAGGGCAAGGACATCACCGACGCCCACGTCGACTGCCTGGCCCGCTTCGTCGCCCCCGGCGTCGTCCTGCTCGACCAGTCCTTCCCCGGCGGCCCGGCGGACGTCTGGTCCCGCGCGGCCGAGCAGGCCCGCGGCGTGCTCAGGAACGCCACCGACGCGACCGGCAAGAAGCTCCAGGTGATCGAGCTCCAGCAGCCGGACCCGGACAAGATCACCGGGCGCGGCGACGCCTTCGTCTCCTCGTACATGAACTTCTACGTCGGCTCCAAGGGCGTCTACCTGCCCAAGTTCGGCGACACCCGGGCCGACGAGCGCGCCCAGCAGGTCCTCAAGCAGTACTTCCCGGGCCGGGAGATCGTCCCCGTGAAGATCGACGCGATCGCGGCCGGCGGCGGCGGTATCCACTGCGCCACCCACGACATCCCGGCCGTCGGCTGACCGGGTACGGGCTGCCGCGCGGCGCCGCGCCCGGCGCGCGGGGAGGCCGCTTCGCCCGGCTCACGGCCGTCCTGCGGGGCCGGCCGGCCCGGCCGGCGGTCGGGGGCGAGGCGGCCGCGGGGGAGGCCCCCGGTGAACTCCCGTACGGCTGGGCGACGGTGACCACCGCCGTGGCCCGGGCCGTGGCCGGCGTACCGCCGCAGGCGCTGACCGTGCGGTCGGCGCAGCGGCTGCCGGCCGTGCCCGCCGTCCAGGAGCACCTGGACGCGGTGCTGGTCGCGATGGTGGAGTCCGCCCTGCGGCGCAGCCCGCCGGGGGCACGGGTACTGGTCCGCACCGAGCTGACCGCCGGCCGGCCCGGAACGCCCGACCGGATCCGGGTCCAGGTGGCCGACCGCGGGCCGGACCTGGCCGGCGAGGCGCGCCACCGGCTGCCCGCGGTCCCCTCCGGATCCCCCGGCACGCACCGCGCGACGGCCGAACTGGCCTGTGCTGCAGCCCGGTTGAGCGCGGCGGGCGGCGGCGCCCTGTCCGCCGGGGCCAATCCGGGCGGCGGGCTGCTGCTGACCCTCGCCCTCACCACCGCGGCCCGCCCGGGCTGGTGAGGCCCGGGGCCGCCGCTTCCGCCGGGCGCTGGAGTGCCCCCGCCCGGATCGACCGGGGGGGGGCGCGCCCTCGGTGCG
>NZ_JBHZCN010000228.1:0-3968 GCF_042755465.1 Kitasatospora sp. NPDC059160
GCTTCGCTGCCTCGACGGCCGCGGCCGAGACGGTCACTTCCTTCATCAGGTGCTACTTCCTTGATCGGGAGTTACACCGTTCTTTGTACAGACCCCAGCACCCTGCCAGAGGATCGGTCCCCAGCGGGTGGGAATGCGATGGTTCGGCCAGAGAGCCTGCGGGCGCGGGCGTGCCTATTCGTCGTGGCCGTGAGCCTGTCGGTGGTGGCGGAAGTACTCCGCTCTCTCCGGGATGGCCGCTGGGCATCGCCGACCCACGAGGCGTCCGGCTGCGGCGGCAACAGTACTTCCCTCGTCTGTGAGGCGGCTTCGGATGACGCCCTCGGAGTCAACGAAGATGTCGCCGAGCTCGAACATCTGGTCGCAGCCGAACGTGCAGGCCAGCATTCCGATGGCGAGATCGCGCCGTTCGTCCTCGCTTGCCTCGGCCCGGCGTTTGATATGCGCGGCGCGGAGGTAGGCCGCTGGATAGGTCTCCCCACACAGTGCGCATGGGGCAGCCGTGCGGTTGTTGAGCAGCCACTGGCGGAGCTGAGGTTGCTCCCGGCGGGCGCTACCCAGCCGAGCGGTATCGGTGGGCCCTTCCAACAGATGAGTCGGGAAGGTCAGCGACCACGGCTCGGCCGCCTCGGTGGAACTGCCAGCGCCCAATTCCGCGGGCAGGGTGAAGTGCAATGCTCTCGCGGAGGGGCAGACCTCCGGCGCAGGCTCCGGGAGCCAGTCGCGACCGCGTGAGATGAAGGCATGGGAGTCGCTGATCTGGTGGACGATCCGGACCAGGACCTGGGCGTCGTCCGCCGCGTCGGTACCGGGGGTGAACATTGCGAGGCCGTCGGTGCTGTCGCCGCAACGCCAGATCGCCTCAGTCATCTGTAGGTCGATCCACTGTGTTCCCAGCCAGTGTTCCCTGCGTCGCTTCTTGGACCCGGTTGACGTGAGTGCGAGCTCGGCTTCTAGAGCGAGCACTGGGTACTGGCCCCAGACGATGATGTACTCGCCCTCCACTGTCTTGGTCGCGAGCCGGGCAAGCTGCGGGAGGACCTGCGGAAGCGGCTGGGCGTCGGCTGGATGGTGGTGGGCTGGACAGGACCTGCCGGGTTCTGTGCGGATGAGGAAGTGCTCGTTGACCAGGTCGAACAGGGAGCACACCGCGATCTCAGAAAGTCGGCCGCAGCACGGGGTGGCGCGAACGGTCAGTACCAGCGGATGGCCAGTTTGGTAGGGCCTTCCCTTCGCCCGGATGAGGCGCCCGTTGAGTGCACGGTTCTCCACCAAGCCTGCGCGGAATTTGCCGCGGGCGACCATCTCCTTGATGTCGAGGGCCGTCATCGTCCGCGCCATCTCGTCGTCTCGATCGACGTGGCGTTCGCCATGCTGTGACTCGGCCGGTTCGAGACCGGCCAGGGCATAGGCGGGCCGGTACGTGCAGCCGTGAACACCTGGGCTGGTCAGCCACGCGCTGGGTTGGCGCGCGTGTGGGATGCGCAGGCCGAGGGCGGGTAGGTCGTCCGCCGGCAACAGATGTGCTGGGCGATCGGCCTCCGAGTATCGCGGGAGGTCGAGGAGCGCGCGGTCGGCTGGTAGGTAGTGCGGAGCCACTGGGCAACCGTATCGGTCCGTGTGCGGCGGCAACTGCAACCAAAACTGCAACCACGACACGAAGAAGGCCCCGACCAGGAACCCGGTCGGGGCCTTCAACTGCCCTACTGGGCAAAGGCGGAGGATACGAGATTCGAACTCGTGAGGGATTGCTCCCAACACGCTTTCCAAGCGTGCGCCCTAGGCCTCTAGGCGAATCCTCCGTGGGAGAGCTTAGTACATGTTTCGGGGTGCTCGCGACCAGCTGTCCCGCAGGCTGAGGGGTGGGGGTGGCCTGTGGATCGTCGGGGCCGGGATCCGGTACTGTGGGGGTCAGCCCCTCGTGTGGCGTCATCTCTCTGAACCCCCCCAGGGCCGGAAGGCAGCAAGGGTAGGAGGGCTCTGGCGGGTGCACGAGGGGTCTTTGCGTTCCCGGGGGCGTGTGGGCCGTGGGGAGAGCGGGGCCGGGGTGAAGGGGCGACGCGTTTGTCCGTCCGTCCCGATATCGTCGGGGGTGTGTCCCTAGCCCTGTACCGCCGCTACCGCCCCGAGACCTTCGCGGAGGTCATCGGGCAGGAGCACGTGACCGCTCCGCTCCAGCAGGCCCTGCGCAACAACAGGGTCAACCACGCGTACCTGTTCAGCGGGCCGCGCGGCTGTGGCAAGACGACGAGCGCGCGCATCCTGGCCCGTTGCCTGAACTGCGAACAGGGGCCGACGCCGACGCCCTGCGGGGAGTGCCAGTCCTGTCGGGACCTCGCGACCGGCGGGCCCGGCTCGATCGACGTGATCGAGATCGACGCCGCCTCGCACGGTGGTGTGGACGACGCGCGCGAGCTGCGTGAGCGGGCCTTCTTCGCGCCGGTGCACAGCCGGTACAAGATCTTCATCCTGGACGAGGCGCACATGGTGACCTCGGCCGGGTTCAACGCGCTGCTCAAGGTGGTCGAGGAGCCGCCGGAGCACCTCAAGTTCATCTTCGCGACCACCGAGCCGGAGAAGGTGATCGGGACGATCCGGTCCCGCACCCACCACTACCCGTTCCGGCTGGTCCCGCCCGGCACCCTGCGCGACTACCTGGCGGAGGTCTGCGGCCGCGAGGGCATCCAGGTCGAGGACTCGGTGTTCCCGCTGGTCGTACGGGCCGGCGCGGGCTCGGTGCGTGACTCGATGTCGGTGATGGACCAGCTGCTGGCCGGTGCCGCCGAGGGCGGCGTGACGTACCAGATGGCGACGTCGCTGCTCGGGTACACCGACTCGGCGCTGCTGGACGAGGTGGTGGACGCCTTCGCCGCGCAGGACGGCGCGACGGTGTTCCAGGTGATCGACCGGGTGGTCGAGGGCGGGCACGACCCGCGCCGCTTCGTCACGGACCTGCTGGAGCGGCTGCGCGACCTGGTGATCCTCGCCACCGTGCCGGAGGCCGGGGAGAAGGGGCTGATCGACGCCCCGGCGGACCGGGTCGCGGTGATGCAGGCGCAGGCGGACGCCTTCGGCGCGGCCGAGCTGAGCCGGGCCGCGGACATCGTCAACACCGGGCTGACCGAGATGCGCGGCAATGCGGCGCCCCGGCTCCAGCTGGAGCTGATCTGCGCCCGGGTGATGCTGCCGGGCGCGTACAGCGACGAGCTGTCGTTGCAGGCGCGGCTGGACAAGTTGGAGCGCCGGGCCGCGGCGGGCGGCTTCGCCGCACCGGCCGGGATGGCGCCGATGGCACCGATGGCCGGGGTGGCTCCGGCGGCGGCGCCCGTGGCCGTTGCGACGGCGGCGCCGGCGGTCCCCCAGGCTGCCCCGCCGGTGGAGGTGCCCGCTCCGGTGCCCGCGCCGGTCGTGGCGGCCCCCGCCCCCGCGCAGGCCCCGGCGCCCCCGGCCCCGGCCGGGCCCGCTCCGGGCGCCTGGCCGATCGCGCGCAGCTTCCCGCCCGCCGGTGGCGCACCGGCCCCCGCTGCTGCTGCCGCCCCCGTGCCGCAGCCGCAGGCCGCCCCGCAGCCCGCGCCGACCCCGGCCCAGCCGGTCCCCGCCCCCACCCCCGCCCCCGCGGGCGCCCCCGGCGGTCAGCCGTCCGCGGCCGCGCAGCAGGGCGCCGGGCAGGTCCGGCAGCTGTGGCCGCAGATCCTGGAGGCGGTGAAGAACCGCCGCCGCTTCACCTGGATCCTGCTCAGCCAGAACGGCCAGGTGGCCGGGTTCGACGGCAGCGTGCTCCAGGTCTCGTTCATCAACGCCGGTGCCCGGGACAGCTTCGTCGGCAGCAACAGCGACGACGTGCTGCGCCAGGCGCTGTCGGACGCGCTGGGCGTGGACTGGCGGATCGAGTGCATCGTCGACCCGTCGGGCGGCGTGGGTGCGCCGGCGGCGGCCCCGGCCCCGGCCGGCGGCGGCTGGGGGGCCCC
>NZ_JBHZCN010000229.1:0-3762 GCF_042755465.1 Kitasatospora sp. NPDC059160
GGCCCGCTCGTCGTCCGACAACACCAACTCGACCTTTGGTCGACCCGTCCGCACCATAGGATCAGTCTATATTTATGAATGAAATTCCAGACTCAAGACACTAGGGTCCGTCTTCGAAGACCAGATCCAGAGCAGGGGCCCGGACCAGGAACAGCGGATCGGGTCCGGAGCAGGGATCAGATCTCGTACACCGCGCCGGCCCGGGCCAGCTCCACCGGGCCGGCGTACGCGGCGGCGGCGTCGCGACGGTTGCGCTCGGCGTCGGTCCACGGCGGGATGTGGGTGAGCACGAGCCGGTGCGCCCCGGCGGCGGCCGCGTGCTCACCGGCCTCCCGGCCGTTGAGGTGGACGGCCCGGTAGGTGTCGCGGCCGTCCAGGTAGGCGGCCTCGCAGAGGAACAGGTCGGCGTCCCGGGCGAGTTCGACCAGCTCGGGGCTCTCCCCGGTGTCACCGGAGTAGACCAGCGCGCGGCCGTCGTGCTCCAGCCGGAAGGCGAAGGCGTCCACCGGGTGGTTGACCTGCGCGACGGAGACCCGGAACGGGCCGAGCCCGAAGCTGCCCGGAGTGAGCGTGCGGAACTCGAACACCTCCTTCATCCCGGGGTTCTCCGGCATGTCGTACGCCCGGGCGAGCCGCTCGGCGGTGCCGGCCGGACCGTACACCGGGAGCAGGTCGGGGCAGCCCTCGGCGCGGTAGTTGCGGGCGACCCAGTAGGCGCACAGGTCGACGCAGTGGTCCGCGTGCAGGTGGCTGAGCAGGACGGCGTCGACCTCGTAGAGGCCGGTGTACTTCTGCAGCGCGCCGAGCGCGCCGTTGCCGAGGTCCAGCACCACGCGGTAGCCGTCGGCCTCGACCAGGTAGCTGGAGCACGGCGAGTCGGCGGACGGGAAGCTCCCCGAGCACCCCACCACGGTCAGTTTCATCCGAGCCCCTCCGCCCCGACACGTCCTGGCTGCTGTTGGCGTACGACATGGAAACAGCATGGAAAACAAGCATGGAAAACGGCAGGCCGGGCCGGTGGACCGGCCGGTAGCACTGCGTTGGTGTGTCGAGGGTAAGGGCGGAGCAGCACTTTGCCCCCGTCCCCGTGCCGGGCTGTGGCTGGAATCACCCAGACCGCCGGGGCGGGGGCCGCGGCGCCGGATCAGCGGCGCCGGGGGCGGTTGCGGGCCCAGGTGCGGATGGTCGCGGGGTACCAGCGGGGGTGTCCGCTGCCGTCGATCACGTCGGGGTCGGGCAGCAGTCCGTGCCGCCGGTAGTTGCGGACGGTCTCGGGCTGGACGTTGATGTGCCGGGCGATCTCGGCGTACGACCACAGTGCGTCGCTGTTCACGAAGGCACCTCCGGGGGGACGGGGGCGGACGTTCGTGGGGCAGCCTTTCCGGACGGCACCGGGACGCAGGCCGCAGAACGGGCGTCGTGGCGGATCCGTGACGAACCGGGAGCAACGTACGGACAAATGCTCAACTGTCACGGCCGCCACGGTGGTGGCGTCCACCGGCGGCCCGGTACGGTTCGCGGCATGACTGGCATCTGGATCGTTCTCCTGCTGGCGGGCGTCGCCGTGCTGGCCGCCGTCGCGGCGGCGCTGGTCAGGCGCACCCGCCCCGCGTCCCGCCCGGCCGCCCCGACCCGCCCGCGGCCGCGCCCGCGCACCGGGGCCGGGCCGGAGCCGCAGGAGATCTGGTGGGCCGAGGTGCCGTTCGAGGACGGCCCGGGCGCCAAGGACCGCCCCTGCCTGGTGCTGCGGGTGCACGGCCGGACCGCCACCGTCGCGAAGATCACCAGCAAGCACCACGCCGAGCGCCCGGGCGTGCTGCCGCTGCCGCCCGGTTCGGTGGGCGACCGGCAGGGCCGGGCCAGCTGGCTGGAGACCGACGAGCTGCGCGAGGTGCCGCTGTCGGCCTTCCGCCGCCGGGCCGGCACCGTGGACCGCCAGGTCTGGTCCCGGGCCCAGCGGGCGGTGTCGAACCAGGGACGCTAGGGCATCAGGCCCAGAGCTGGCCCTGCAAGGCCTCGACCGCCGCCTCGGTGGACTCGGCGGTGTAGATGCCGGTGGAGAGGTACTTCCAGCCGCCGTCCGCGACCACGAACACGACGTCCGCGCGCTCCCCGGCGGCCGCCGCCTTGCGGCCGACGCCGATCGCGGCGTGCAGGATGGCGCCGGTGGACACGCCCGCGAAGATGCCCTCCTGCTGGAGGAGTTCGCGGGTACGGCGGACGGCGTCGGCGGAGCCGACCGAGAAGCGGGTGGTGAGCACCTCGGCGTCGTACAGCTCGGGGACGAAGCCCTCGTCGAGGTTGCGCAGCCCGTACACCAGGTCGTCGTAGCGCGGTTCGGCGGCGACGATCCGTACGCCGGGGACCTTCTCGCGCAGGTAGCGGCCGACGCCCATCAGGGTGCCGGTGGTGCCGAGGCCGGCCACGAAGTGGGTGACGGTGGGGAGGTCGGCGAGGATCTCGGGGCCGGTGGTGGCGTAGTGGGCGCCCGCGTTGTCGGGGTTGCCGTACTGGTAGAGCATGACCCAGTCGGGGTGCTCGGCGGCGATCTCCTTGGCGATCCGGACGGCGGTGTTGGAGCCGCCGGCGGCCGGGGAGGGGATGATCTCGGCGCCCCACATCCGGAGCAGTTCGCGCCGTTCCTCGCTGGTGTTCTCGGGCATCACGCAGACCATCCGGTAGCCCTTGAGCTTGGCGGCCATGGCGAGCGAGATGCCGGTGTTGCCGCTGGTGGGCTCCAGGATCGTGCAGCCGGGGGTGAGCCGGCCGTCGGCCTCGGCGCGCTCGATCATGTGCAGCGCCGGGCGGTCCTTGATGGAGCCGGTGGGGTTGCGGTCCTCCAGCTTGGCCCAGAGGGTCACCAGGCCGTCGTCGTTGCCGGGGACGGCGGCGGACAGCCGGGGCAGGCGGACCAGGGGGGTGTTGCCGACGGCTTCGAGCGGACTGTCGTATCGCAAGGGAGGCCTCCGGCCACGGCGGTGAGGGTGAAGAGGGGCGGTTCCCCCGACCCCGGCGCCGGCCCCGTTGCGTCACGGGCGGGGACGGTGCCGGGGGAACCGGGAGGTCAGCGGGCGCCGCCGGCCACGGCGGGCAGGATGGTGACGCTGTCGCCGTCGGCGAGGGCGGTGGAGATGCCCTCCAGGAACCGGACGTCCTCGTCGTTCAGGTAGACGTTGACGAAGCGGCGCAGCTCGCCGCCGTCGACCAGGCGGGCGGCGATGCCCGGGTGGCGGGCGTCGAGGTCGGTGAAGAGTTCCGCGAGGTTGCTGCCGTTGCCCTCGACGGCCTTGGCGCCGTCGGTGTAGGTGCGGAGGATGGTCGGGATGCGGACCTCGATGGCCATGGGTGCGCTCCTGTGCGAGTCGTGTGGGGTGGGTGGGCCGCAACGGGCGCGGCGGGGCGGAGGGTGCCCGGGGCTCGACGCCGCCGGGGAGGCGGCGGGGCCCGGGTGGGGCGGGGCGGCTCTCAGCGCGAGCGCGCGGGCGTGCCGGGACAGATCGCGCCGGCGTGCCGGCACAGGTCGATGTGCAGGCGCGCCACGAGGCGGGTGCCCGGGGCCTGGTTGCTCACATCGACGGAACGCATGGGCTCATCGTATAGATTCCCGGGCCCGCTCCGACATGCCCGTCCCGCGATCCGGATGCTTTCGTTTCCGATGCTGAGATTCCTCCGGGACGCCGGGGGCGGCCCGGCCCCGCCCGGCTGGGGGGCGGGGCCCGGGCCCGGGGGGGGGGGGGCGCGCCCGGGGGGGGGGCTCAGACA
>NZ_JBHZCN010000230.1:0-3543 GCF_042755465.1 Kitasatospora sp. NPDC059160
GGTCGTGGTCCGCCTGCTCGGTGGTCGCCGCGCCTGGCAGGAGGGCCTGGACGCGCTGCTGGCCGGCCCCCGCCCGGTGGTCGTGCTGACCGGTGAGCAGGCCCCCGACGCCCAGCTGATGGAGCTCTCCACCGTCCCGGCCGGCATCGCCGCCGAGGCGCACGCCTACCTGGCCCACGGCGGCGCGGCCAACCTGGCCGAGCTCGGCGCCTTCCTCTCCGACACCGTGCTGCTCACCGGCCACGGCTTCGCCCCGCCCGCCTCCGCCCCGGCCTGGGGCCCGCTGGAGCGCGAAGCCCGTACGGAGAGCGGCCCGACCATCGCGGTGCTCTACTACCGCGCCCACCACATGAGCGGCAACACCGCCTTCGTGGAGACCCTCTGCCGGGCGATCGAGGACCAGGGCGCCCGGGCCAGGGCCTACTACTGCGCCTCGCTGCGCGGCGCCGAGCCCGAGCTGCTGGCCGCGCTCGGCGAGGCCGACGCGATCGTCACCACCGTGCTCGCCGCCGGCGGCACCCGTCCGGCCGACGCCCAGGCCGGCGGGGACGAGGAGGCCTGGGACGCCGGAGCGCTGGCCGCCCTCGACCGCCCGATCCTCCAGGCGCTCTGCCTCACCTGGTCGCGCGCCCAGTGGGAGGCCAGCGACGACGGCCTGTCCCCGCTGGACACCGCCACCCAGATCGCCGTGCCCGAGTTCGACGGCCGGCTGATCAGCGTCCCGTTCTCCTTCAAGGAGCTGGACGAGGACGGCCTGACCGTCTACGCCGCCGACCCGGAGCGCGCCGCCCGCGTCGCCGGCACGGCCGTCAAGCACGCCCGGCTGCGGCACGTCCCGGCCGCCGAGCGCCGCCTCGCGCTGGTGCTGTCCGCCTACCCGACCAAGCACTCCCGGGTCGGCAACGCCGTCGGCCTGGACACCCCCGCCAGCGCGATGCGCCTGCTGGAGCGGCTGCGCGCGGACGGCATGGACCTCGGCTCCGACCTGCCCGGCTTCAACGCCCCCACCGACGGCGGCGAGGACGCCTCCCACGAGGGCGACGCCCTGATCCACGCCCTGATCGCGGCCGGCGGCTACGACCAGGACTGGCTCACCGAGGACCAGCTGGCCCGCAACCCGGTCCGCATCCCCGCCGCCGACTACCGCCGCTGGTACGCCACCCTCCCCCAGGGCCTGCGCGAGCAGGTCGAGCAGCACTGGGGACCGGCCCCCGGCGAGCTGTACGTGGACCGCTCGCAGAACCCGGACGGCGACATCGTGCTCGCCGCGATCCGCTCCGGGAACCTGCTGGTGCTCATCCAGCCGCCGCGCGGCTTCGGCGAGAACCCGGTCGCGATCTACCACGACCCGGACCTCCCGCCGAGCCACCACTACCTGGCCGCCTACCGCTGGATCCAGGCCGCCCAGGAGGACGGCGGCTTCGGCGCCGACGCCGTCATCCACCTCGGCAAGCACGGCAACCTGGAGTGGCTGCCCGGCAAGACCGCCGCGCTGTCCGCCGAGTGCGGCCCGGACGCCGTCCTCGGCGACCTCCCGCTGATCTACCCCTTCCTGGTCAACGACCCGGGCGAGGGCACCCAGGCCAAGCGCCGCGCCCACGCCACCCTGGTCGACCACCTCGTCCCGCCGATGGCCCGCGCCGACTCCTACGGCGACATCGCGCGGCTGGAGCAGCTGCTCGACGAGCACTCCAACATCGCCGCGATGGACCCGGCCAAGCTGCCCGCGATCCGCGCCCAGATCTGGACCCTGATCCAGGCCGCCAAGCTGGACCACGACCTCGGCCTGGACGAGCGCCCCGAGGACGACGGCTTCGACGACTTCCTGCTGCACGTCGACGGCTGGCTGTGCGAGGTCAAGGACGCCCAGATCCGCGACGGCCTGCACGTCCTCGGCCAGGCCCCGGCCGGCACCGACCGGGTCAACATCGTGCTCGCCATCCTGCGCGCCCGGCAGATCTGGGGCGGCGTCAGCGCGCTGCCCGGCCTGCGCGAGGCACTCGGCCTGGACGAGGCGGCCCTCACCCTCGGCGCCACCGACGCGGCCGAGGCGCAGGCCCGCGCCCTGGTCGAGGCGATGGAGGCCCAGGACTGGGCGCCCGAGGCGGTGGAGAAGGTCGCCGCCGAACTGCCCGAGGGCGTCCGCGGGGCCGTCGGCGAGGTGCTGACCTTCGCCGCCACCCAGGTGGTGCCGCGACTGGCCGCCACCACCGACGAGCTGGACGCCGTGCTGCACGCGCTCCACGGCGGCTTCGTCCCGGCCGGCCCGTCCGGCTCGCCGCTGCGCGGCCTGGTCAACGTGCTGCCGACCGGCCGCAACTTCTACTCCGTCGACCCGAAGGCCGTCCCCAGCAAGCTCGCCTGGGAGACCGGCCAGGCGCTCGCCTCCTCCCTGGTCGAGCGGTACACCGCCGACAACGACGGCGCCTACCCGCCCTCGGTCGGACTCTCGCTCTGGGGCACCAGCGCGATGCGCACCGCCGGCGACGACATCGCCGAGGCCTTCGCCCTGCTCGGCGTCCGCCCGGTCTGGGACGACGCCTCGCGCCGGGTCACCGGCCTGGAGCCGATCCCGCTCGACGAGCTCGGCCGCCCGCGCATCGACGTCACGCTGCGCATCTCCGGCTTCTTCCGGGACGCCTTCCCGCACGTGGTCGCCCTGCTGGACGACGCGGTGCGCCTGGCCGCCGCCCAGGAGGAGCCCGAGGCCGACAACTTCGTGCGCGCCCACGTCCAGGCCGACCTCGCCGTGCACGGCGACGAGCGCAAGGCCACCGTCCGCGTCTTCGGCTCCCGCCCGGGCACCTACGGCGCGGGCCTGCTCCAGCTGATCGACAGCCGGGACTGGCGCACCGACGCCGACCTCGCCGAGGTCTACACCGTCTGGGGCGGCTACGCGTACGGCCGCGGCCTGGACGGGCGCCCGGCGCGCGAGGAGATGGAGACCGCGTACAAGCGGATCACCGTCGCCGCGAAGAACACCGACACCCGCGAGCACGACATCGCCGACTCGGACGACTACTTCCAGTACCACGGCGGCATGGTGGCCACCGTGCGCGCCCTCACCGGCAAGGCCCCGACCGCCTACATCGGCGACTCGACCCGCCCGGAGACGGTCCGCACCCGCACCCTGACCGAGGAGGCCGCCCGCGTCTTCCGCGCCCGGGTGGTCAACCCGCGCTGGATCGAGGCGATGCGGCGCCACGGCTACAAGGGCGCCTTCGAGATGGCCGCGACGGTCGACTACCTGTTCGGCTACGACGCCACCACGGGCGTGGTCGCGGACTGGATGTACGA
The DNA here is from genome assembly GCF_042755465.1 of Kitasatospora sp. NPDC059160. Taxonomy (NCBI): domain Bacteria; kingdom Bacillati; phylum Actinomycetota; class Actinomycetes; order Kitasatosporales; family Streptomycetaceae; genus Kitasatospora; species Kitasatospora sp. NPDC059160. The sequence goes on from NZ_JBHZCN010000230.1 coordinate 3,298, forward strand.
GAAGCTCACCCAGGAGTACGTCCTCGACCCGGTCAACCGCGAGTTCCTGGCGGGCGCCAACCCGTGGGCGCTGCACGGCATCAGCGAGCGCCTGCTGGAGGCGGCGAGCCGCGGCCTGTGGGAGCAGCCGGACCCGCAGCTGATCGAGCAGCTGCAGGCCGCGTTCCTGGAGACCGAGGGCGACCTGGAGGGCGACGAGGGCTGACGCCCTCCGACCGTACGGCGGCCGGCCGCGCTCCCTCGGGG
>NZ_JBHZCN010000231.1:0-3535 GCF_042755465.1 Kitasatospora sp. NPDC059160
CGTTTATGTCTATATGTGACTGTAAAATCACCCAGCCCCCGGAGCGCCCACCCCCGGAACCGCCCCCGGACCAACCCACCCTCCCGAGAGCCCCCCACCCACCAACAGCCCCGCGCAGCGGCCGTCACCGCGCCCCCCGCCGCCCCTCCCGCACCCGCCGCAACCGATTCACCAGCACCGGCGCGAACGCCAACGCCTCCTCCCGGTCCAACAACCCGTTCAGCACCTGGTAGTACCGCGTGGAGGAGAGCCCCAGCTCCTCCCGGATCGCCCGCTCCTTGGCCCCCGCCGTCCGCCACTGCCGCCCCTCCAGCGCCAGCACCGCCCGGTCCCGCTCACTCAGCCCACTCGGCTCGCCCACCACGCACCACCTCCGCACATCCCCCCGCATCCCCCACGGACCTACGAAGTGTCATTCTCGGACGCGCCCCCGACACACTCTGCCCCCCACCCCGGTGCCCCCGCCCGGCTAGCGTCACCCCCATGACCAGCTTCGCCGTCCACATCCCCACCGCCGACCTCGACCCCGAGCCCCTCGACCCGTCCCAGATCGTCTCCGGCACCCCCGAGGTCACCGGAAAGGTCCTCGCCGAGTCCCCCGACGGCCGCCAGCTGCGCGGCATCTGGCAGATCACCCCGGGCGTGGTCACCGACGTCGAGGCCGACGAGATGTTCGTGGTGCTGAGCGGCCGGGCCACCATCGAGATCGAGGGCGGCCCGACCCTGTCCGTCGGCCCCGGCGACTGCGCCGTCCTGCGCGAGGGCGACCGCACCACCTGGACGGTCCACGAGACCCTCCGCAAGGCCTACGCGATCACGCTCCCCTGACCCCGCCCCGGCACCGGCCCTCGCGGTGAGCCCCCCGCCCCCCGCCCCCCGCCCCCCCGGCAGGGGGCCTCACTGCTTGCGGACCCGGCCCGCTTCCTTCATCGCCGCGTCCTGCAGCCCCTGCAGCACCTGCTTCGGGTCCCCGGTCACGGCCTGCCCGATCCCCGTCTTGATCCGGTTGCTGACCTCACCCCAGGCCGGGTCCCCGAACGGGTAGAAGCTGGCGTTGGTCAGCCCCACCGCGAACTGCTTGAGGTCCTCGTGCTTGGGGTCCGAGGACATCTGGTTGAAGGCGTCCTGGGTCACCGGCAGCAGGTTGTACTGCTCGTCGAACTTGAGCTGGTAGTCCTTGGTGTAGACGAAGGACAGGAACTTCTTGATCTCGTTCTTGTGCCCGTTGGCCTTGAACGCCATCATCCAGTCCGCGACGCCGAGGCTCCCGGTCCTCCCCACGCCGTCCTTCTTCGGGATGACCGCCGTCCCGAAGTCGATCTTCCCGGCGGACGCCATCCGCAGCAGGGTCGGGTGCCCGTTGAGCATCGCGACCTTCCCGGAGGCGAAGTCCTGGAACACCGGCGTGCGGTTCACCTTGCCGGGGTCCGGGTACGTCAGCCCGGTGCTGACCAGGTTGTTCTTGAGCCAGGTGAAGGTCGCCTGGTTCTGGTCGCTGTCGATGGTGTAGTTGCCGACGTCGTCCGAGAGCGAGCCGCCCCCGCTCAGCGTCCACAGCATCGACTCGGCCGGCGCCTCCTCGGGCCCCAGCGGCAGCCCGTACGGGGTCACCCCGGGCACCTTGGCCTTGATCTTCTCGGCCGCGGCCCGCAGCTCGTTCCAGGTGGTCGGCGGCTGGGTGATCCCGGCCTGCTTGAAGATCGCCTTGTTGTAGAAGAGCACCCGCGAGGAGGAGACGAAGGGGATCCCGTACTGGGTCCCCAGCACCTGCCCGGCGTGCGAGAAGTTGTCCATGAACTTGGCCTGGGTGTCCATCGAGAGGACGTCCGCGGCCGCGTACAGCCGGTCCGCCGCGACCTGCTCGGCGAAGCCGCCGGTCTGCAGCAGGTCGGGCGACTTCCCGGCCGCGATCATGTCGTCGACCTTCTTGCCGATGTCGGTCCAGCTGTCGACCTCGACCTGGACCTTGATGCCGGGGTTGGCCGCCTCGAAGGCCTTGGAGACCTCGTCCCAGTAGTGCTTGGAGCCGGTCTCGGCGTTCTCCCCGTAGTCCGCGGCGACCAGTTTGAGCGTGACCGGCCCGTCGCCCTGCCCGCTGCACGCGCTGACCGTGGTGAGCACCAGTGCTCCGGCCAACGCCGTACCGAGCACACGGAGGGAAACGTGGGCGCGCCTGTCCAACGCGGGTACCGCCTTCAGAGGGAACTACAGCCGGACGAGGGAATCCGGCAGGGGGGAGCGCCACACTCCCAAACCGCTCGCACACTGGTCCACACCACTCGCCCCCGCCCGTCGAGTAGTTACCGAAGTGCCCTGGTTCATTGCACGATGCGCAACAACAGGCGAACGGAGGCCCTCAGCCGGACTCCGGGGCACAAAGCCGCGCACACCGCCGCAGCCGAGACAAAGCTCACCCAGTATGGACCAGACCAATCCGACAACTGGACTAGACCTCTTCGACCCGACCAAGGGAAACTGTCCTCCGTGAAGCACGTCATCGCACTCGATGTAGGCGGCACCGGCATGAAGGCCGCGCTGCTCGCCCAGGACGGCTCCGTGCTGTTCGAAGCACGCCGACCGACCGGGCGGGAACACGGCACCGACGCCGTCGTCGCCGCCATCCTCGGCTTCGCCGCCGACCTCGCCGACGAGGGCCGCGCCCGCTTCGGGCACGCCCCGCTGGCGGCCGGCGTGGCCGTGCCCGGCACGATCGACGAGAAGAACGGGATCGCGGTCTTCTCCGCCAACCTCGGCTGGCGCGACCTCCCGCTGCGCGAGCTGCTCGGCGAGCGCCTCGGGGGCCTGCCGGTCGCCCTCGGCCACGACGTGCGCTCCGGCGGGCTGGCCGAAGGGCGGATCGGCGCGGGTCAGGGCGTCGACCGCTTCCTGTTCGTCGCCCTCGGCACCGGCATCGCCGGCGCCATCGGCATCGGCGGCCGGATCGAGGCCGGCGCGCACGGCTACGGCGGCGAGATCGGCCACGTCGTGGTCCGCCCCGGCGGCCCGCAGTGCGGCTGCGGCGCCCGCGGCTGCCTGGAGACGCTGGCCTCCGCCTCGGCCGTCTCCCGCGCCTGGGCCGAGGCCAGCGGTGACCCCGACGCCGACGCGGCATCCTGCGCCGCCGCGGTGGACGCCGGGGACGACCGCGCCCGCGCCGTCTGGCAGGACGCGGTCGACGCGCTGGCCGACGGCATCGTGCTGGCCCAGAGCCTGCTCGATCCGTCCACGGTCATCGTCGGCGGCGGACTGGCCGAGGCCGGCGACACGCTCTTCACCCCGCTGCGCGCTGCGGTCACCGAGCGCCTGACCTTCCAGATGCCCCCGAAGGTCGTACCCGCCATGCTCAAAGACACCGCCGCGTCCCTGGGCGCCGGCCTGCTCGCCTGGGACCTGCTCTCGATGGAGGTGACCGCGTGACCAGCGCGGACCGTGACCGCACTGCCCTGTCCGGCGCCCGGCTCGTCCTGCCCGGCGGGGTCGTCGACGGCGGCCGCCTGGCCGTCCAGGGCGAGCGCATCGCCGCCCTCTCCCCCGC
>NZ_JBHZCN010000232.1:0-3288 GCF_042755465.1 Kitasatospora sp. NPDC059160
GGCGGGCCCGGCGCGGGGGGCCGGGGCCCCGCCCCGCGCCCGCGCCCCCGGTGGGGGGCGCCCCCCCGCCACGTCCGGACGCGGGGCCGTTCAGTGCTGGTGGCCGGCGGCCGGCTCCTGGGTCGCGGTGGTCGCCGTGGTCGCCGCGGGGGCGGGCGCCATGCTGCCGTCGGCCGTCACGGTGAAGGCGGCGGTGCGGACGGTGCCCTGGTGCCGGAAGTCGAGGAAGAGCCGGTAGCTGCCGCCGCTCGGGGCGGTGGTGGTGAAGCCGATGCCGGGGCCCGGGGTGGTGGTGTCCGGGTGGACGTGGAGGTAGGCGAGGTCGCCGGCGCGCAGGGCGACCAGGTGGCCGTAGGCGCCGAGGTAGGGCTGGAGGTCGGTGACCGGGGCGCCGTCCTTGCTGACGTCCAGGGTGAGGTGGCTGCTGCGGCCGGGGGTGAGGTCGCCGCCGAGGGTGACGGTGTAGCCGTCGACGGTGGCGGTCCGGCCGGTGTCGGGCAGCGGGGCGGGGCGCAGGTCGCCGGCGGCGTGGAGGTCGGCGCCGAGGGTGAGGCCCTCGCTCGCTCCGGCGGGGGTGAAGTCGGCGAACACCCGGTACTCGCCGGCGGCGGGGACGGCGGTGGGGGCGCTCCAGGTGCCGTCGGCGGCGAGGACGGGGTGCAGGTGCTGGAAGGTGGAGAGGTCGCGCGGGGCGACGATCAGGTGGAGTTCCTTCTCGTGCTGCTGCTGGTAGGCGGTGACGGGCTCGCCGTCCGTGCCGAGGATGCGGAAGCGCAGGTCGGTGGGGGAGCCGGCGGTGACGAAGGGCTGGTCGAGGCTGAGGGTGTAGCCGCGTTCGGAGACCTGGAGGCCGCCGGGGAGGCGGTCGGGGTCGGCCGGCCCGCCCCCTGCGTCGTGTCCGGCGTGGGCGGCGGGCCTGGTCGCGGCGGTGCCGGTGCCGGTGCCGGTGGCGTGGCCGACGCCGAGGGCGAGGCCGAAGGCGGCGGCGAGGCCGGTGGCGAAGGCGGTGATGCGCAGGGCGGTGTTCACGGCGGGGTTCTCCTCGGTCGGGGTGAAGGGGAAGGAGTGCCCTGAGTGAATACCCCATGGGGGTATCAGGTCAAGCCGATCCCGCCGCGGAAAAATACCCATGGGGGGTATGGCCCAGGGCTTGCCCTCCCTACCCCCCAGGGGTATAAATGAACCCGGCGCCGCCCGATACCCCTCCAGGGTATGACGGCCCGGCCGGACGGACCAGGCGGAACAACTGTCACGAGGAGCAACGATGACCACGCAGGCACCCGCCTCCACGGAGGTGGAACTCTCGATCGGCGGAATGACGTGCGCCTCGTGCGCCGCCCGGATCGAGAAGAAGCTCAACCGGATGGACGGCGTCGCGGCCAGCGTCAACTACGCCACCGAGAAGGCGAAGGTCACCTTCGAGGGCGAGGTCGAGGTGGCCGACCTGATCGCCACCGTCGAGGCCACCGGCTACACCGCCGCGCTGCCCAGGCCCCCGGCCGCCGCCGGCGGCGAGGGCGCCGAGCCGGGCGAGCCCGCCGACGGACTGGCGCCGCTGCGCCAGCGGTTGTTCACCGCCGTCGCCCTGGCCGTCCCGGTGATCGCGATGGCGATGGTGCCGGCCCTGCAGTTCGACAACTGGCAGTGGCTCTCGCTCACCCTCACCGCCCCGGTCGTCACCTACGCCGCCTGGCCGTTCCACCGCGCGGCCTGGACCAACGCCCGGCACGGCGCCGCGACCATGGACACCCTCGTCTCGCTCGGTACCGGCGCCGCGTTCCTGTGGTCGCTGTGGGCGCTGTTCCTCGGTGACGCGGGGATGCCGGGCATGCGGCACGGCTTCGAGTTCACCATCGCCCGCAGCGACGGCGCCTCGAACATCTACCTGGAGGCGGCGGCCGGCGTCACCGCCTTCATCCTGGCCGGTCGCTACTTCGAGGCCCGCTCCAAGCGCACCGCCGGTGCCGCTCTCAAGGCGCTGCTGGAACTGGGCGCCAAGGACGTGACGGTGCTGCGCGGCGGCGCCGAGGTGCGGATCCCGATCGCCGAACTCGCCGTGGGGGACCGCTTCGTGGTGCGGCCCGGCGAGAAGATCGCGACCGACGGCACCGTGGTCGAGGGCGCCTCCGCGGTGGACGCCTCGATGCTGACCGGCGAGTCCGTCCCGGTCGAGGTCGGGGTCGGGGACGCCGTCACCGGTGCGACCGTCAACGCGGGCGGCCGGCTGGTGGTCGAGGCCGCCAGGGTCGGCGCCGACACCCAGCTCGCCCGGATGGCCAAGCTGGTCGAGGAGGCCCAGAACGGCAAGGCCGCCGCCCAGCGCCTCGCCGACCGGATCTCCGCGGTCTTCGTGCCGATCGTGATCACCCTGGCGGTGGCCACCCTCGGCTACTGGCTGGGCACCGGCGAGGGCTGGACCGCCGCCTTCACCGCAGCCGTCGCCGTGCTGATCATCGCCTGCCCGTGCGCCCTCGGCCTGGCCACCCCGACCGCCCTGCTGGTCGGCACCGGCCGCGGCGCCCAGCTGGGCATACTCATCAAGGGCCCGGAGGTCCTGGAGTCCACCCGCAAGGTCGACACCATCGTCCTGGACAAGACCGGCACCGTCACCACCGGCCAGATGACCCTGCTCGCCGTGCACACCGCCGAGGGCGTCACCGAGGCCGAGGTGCTGCGCCTGGCCGGCGCCCTGGAGCACGCCTCCGAGCACCCGATCGCCCGGGCCATCGCCACCGCCGCCGCCAGGGCCGGGGAACTGCCCGCCGTCGAGGGCTTCGAGAACGTGCCCGGCCTGGGCGTCCAGGGTGTGGTGGACGGCCGTGCGGTGCTGGCCGGCCGGGAGGCGCTGCTCAACGAGTGGTCGCAGTACCTGCCCGAGAGCCTCGCCGAGGCCAAGCGCGCGGCCGAGTCGGCCGGTCGCACCGCGATCGCGGTCGGCTGGGACGGCGAGGCCCGGGCCGTCCTGGAGGTGGCGGACGCGGTCAAGCCGACCAGCGCCGAGGCCATCGCGAAGCTGCGGGCCCTGGGGCTCACCCCGGTGCTGCTGACCGGCGACAACAAGGCGGTCGCCGGGGCGGTCGCCGCCGAGGTCGGCATCGCCCCGGAGCACGTGATCGCCGAGGTCATGCCGCAGGACAAGGTCGACACCGTCAAGCGGCTGCAGGCCGAGGGCCGGGTCGTGGCGATGGTCGGGGACGGCGTCAACGACGCGGCCGCGCTCGCCCAGGCCGACCTGGGCCTGGCGATGGGCACCGGCACCGACGCCGCGATCGAGGCCGGCGACCTCAC
>NZ_JBHZCN010000233.1:0-3063 GCF_042755465.1 Kitasatospora sp. NPDC059160
GACACCCCTTCGGGGCGGCACCTCCCCGGTCCGGCGCGTTCACCGCCGGGGCCGTGGCCGGCCCCGGCGGGCGCCGGACAACCCCGTCGGCGTGCCAGCAGGTTGGCGGGCTCCACGTGCTGGCGCGCCCAGGCGCCGGCCGTCGTCGGATGGCTCGTCGGGGTGCTGCTGGCGGGTGTTCCGCGGGGAGGCCGGCGGTAGCGGGTGCCCTTCCGGCATCGGCCTTCGGCCGATCCGGCAGTGGGCGCGCCTGGACGCGCGACCGCGCTGTGCGGCTCCGGCGGTCGAGGCGGGCGTGCGTTCCCGCGCCGTGGCCCGACCGGGGAGGCTTCGCCGCGCGCGTGGCCTCCCGCGGGGCTCCTCCGGACCCCCGCCCCGCGGGACTCGGTTCGGTGGCGGGGCGCCGTTCGGGGCCGGTGATTCGCGGTGGCGAAGGCGGGCGCGAAGGGTGGCCGGCGGCGGGGGTGGCCGTGCGGTGGCCGACGTCGCGGTCGGTCACAGAGTGGTCGAGGCCCGGTTCGGCGGATGCAGGCCGGTGTCGACGGGGCGTCAAAGAAGCTGACCGGGGGAGGGGTCCGAGCTCGGCCTTTCGAGTGAAAGTGCAGGTCAGGGGCGGTTTCTGAGTGGACACAGACCCTCAAAGTCTGGTTTAATTGTCTCATCAAGGCGGGGAGGGCAACCCCCGCCACGAGGCCCCGGCCCCACCGGCCGGAACCCACCAACACGAAGGAGCCCACCCGTGGCCGCCACCCCCGCCGGAGCCGTCAAGCTCATCAAGGCCGCCGAGGCCGCCAACTGGAAGGCCACCGGCTCCAGCAGCTGGTCCGAGGATGGCAGTACCCAGTACTACTGCCTGCACGCCACCAATGGTGCGGGCGGGGAGCTCAACGCCAACTGGTACTCCACCGGCCGCGCATGGCGTCTCAGCAAGGCCAAGCCGTGCGTCATGATCGACGGCGAGATCACGGCTGCCACCCTCCCCAGGCTCGCCGAGATCATCGCCGAGAACCCCGGCGAGCCGGTCGCCGAGATCGCCGCCCCGCCCGGAGCCGTCAAGATCAGCAAGGCCGCCGAGGCCGCCGGGTGGGACACCGACGCCAAGCCCGCCGGAAACGACGCGGTCAGCTTCTACGAGCTGAGCGGCACCAACCGTGTCGGGGAGAAGTTCCGCGCGTCCTGGTGCCGCCAGGCGGACCGGTGGCGGATCGACGGGAACCCGGTGGTCCGGGTCGCCGGTAGCGAGTGGATCGGAGCCCGGATCGCCGAGATCGTCGCGCTGGTCGAGGCCAACCCCGCCCCCTCCCCCCTGCCGATCGCCCCTGCCTACATCGGCCGGTGCGACGCGATCGAGCAGGCCCACGGCAAGGAAATGGCCGACTTCATCGGGGTCCGCCTGTACTACGTGTTCAACGGCAAGATGTCCGAGAAGTGCGGCCAGTGCGCGAACTGCTCGGCCGTCCGCGCCCACCGCCCGGTGACCGACTTCCCGGTGTGGGAGCTGACCGCCGAAGACCGGCAGTGCATCGAGGAGCAGACGGCCGAGTACATCGAGGAGGTGCGCCAGTACGCGGCGTACGAGTGGGCGAGCGCCGTCTACTGGGACGACGAGACCCCGCACCAGGTCCCCAGCGCCTTTGACGACTGGTACGGCAAGTCGGACCACATCGACCCCGCCGCCGCGTACGCGCTGTGGCGCGAAGAGCAGGGCCGCCCGCTCACCGACGTTGAGCGCTTCGCGGTCGGTCTGACCGGGGCGGAGCCCGAGGCCGTGCCGGTCACGTGGGAGTGCGCCGAGTGCGGCACCCACAACGCGCACGGCGAGCCGCAGTGCACAGTGTGCGCCAGCGCACCGGCCGAGGAGGCCGGGGCCGACACCCACCCGTACGACGAGGACGCCGAGGCGAAGCCGCTCCCCGCGTTCCTGGTCTCCGCCCACATCGCCCGCCTGTACGCGCTCAAGCGCACCGCCCCCTCCGAGTGGCACCTGACGTTCAAGGGCGAGCTGTACCGGATCTCCCGGACCGGCCACGCGGCGTACCAGGCCGAGCACTTGGCATCCGGGGCCGTCCCGGTCCCGTTCGCCGAGCCGGGCGCGAGCCTGTACGCCGCCGCCCAGCTCGCCAAGGCCCACGCCAGGCAGCGGCAGGCGAGCTGACCGCCCGCCGGTCCCGGGTGAGCGCCCGGGACCGGCCCCGGCCCCGGGCGGGTGGCCGGACCGGGCGGCATCGAGCCGACCCGGCCCGGGACTGACGCACCCTCGGCCGACCGCCGGAATCCTTCCGGCTCCACAGACCCCCGCGCGGGAGGGCAACCCCGCGCGGCCCCCGGCCCGACCAGGGCCGGACCCACCAACACCGAAGGACGGACACACCGTGACCGAGATCGCCATCACCACCGACCACGACGTGATTCCCGAGGCCGCCGGGCAGTTCGTCGCCGACTTCAAGGCCCGCCTTGAATCCGCGTTCGCCCCGCTGTTCGCCACGATGGAGTGGGCCGAAGAGGAGATCCAGGAAGGCCAGGCACGCCACGGCGAGCGCGGGCAGAAGGAGAGCCGGATCTGGCGCGAGTCGTTCGCGCTGGTCAAGCCGACCCACGACCGGCTCAGCCGCGCGGAGATGCTCTACCGGGCCCACGCCGCCGAGCTGATTAACCGGGTCGCCACCGGCCAGGACACCCGCCCCGGGACCACCGCCGAGATGATCGCCGTTCTCATGGACAGCAGCGCGGCGGCCCCGCTGAACTCCGCCGCCGTCTGCCTGTACATGCGGCTGTTCTCCCGGGCCTTCCCGGAGCAGTTCGCGCAGCACATTGCCGAGGCCATCGAGCTGGACGCCTATGAGAGCGTGCACGGCAGGCGGGCCGACGAGTACGAGGCCGAGATGCGGCACAAGCTCGCCCAGGAGTGGCGGGTCACCAAGGACCAGCAGACGCCGAAGGCCCCGGCCCGGCGGACGCCGCTGATGTTGGAGGCCCCGGCCCAGCTGATGCTGGAGCTGTGACGCACGGCCCCGCCCCGGCCAGCGGCCGGGGCGGGGCGGCCCGGGCGGGCGGCATCGAGCC
>NZ_JBHZCN010000234.1:0-2996 GCF_042755465.1 Kitasatospora sp. NPDC059160
AGTGACATCTAGGGGCCCCCCCCGTGGGGCCCCCGCCCGGATCCGGGCGGCACCGGCGGGGGCCCGTCCCACCACACCGGTGCGGCGGCCCCCGGCCGTTCCCGCACGCCCGACCGTTCCCGCGTCTTGTGCCGCAGCGCACCCCCGGCCGTTCCCGCGCGCTCGGCCGCACCGCACCCCTCAGCGGATCCGCGTCGCCCCCCGCCCGCGCACCGGGTGGGCGCCCAGCGGCCCGGCCGCCGCCCCGACTCCCGCCCCCGCTCCCGCCCCGGGCCCAGTCGGCGGCGTCGCCACGGTGTCCCGCAGCGTCAACAGGATCTCCCCGTCGTACCGCTCCGCCAGCAGCCGGGTGAGCTCGGCGGCGCAGCCCGGCCGCACCGCCGGGGCGAGTTCGGGCAGCCGCCCCGGGTCGCTGAGGTCCTCGGCCTCGGCGGCCCAGCGCGCCGCGTCGCCCCGTTCGCCCTCGGCGGCGTAGTGGACGGCCAGGCAGTGGACGGCCAGCTGGTCGCCGTACTGGGCGGCGATCCGCCACCAGAAGACCCCGTCGGCCGTGCGGCCCATGCCGTAGAGCAGGCAGCCGAGGGTGCGGAAGGCGGCCTTCTCGGCGAGTTCGAGGTCCAGGGCCAGTTCGCCGGGCTCGACCGCGCCCGCCACCCCCGCGCACAGGTGGCGCAGGTCCCGCCGCAGTTCGGCCCGCCCGCCGGACCGGAGGTGGTCCCCGGCGGCCCCGGCGTGCGGCGGCCGGGCGACGGCGGGGGGCCGGGCGGGGCGCTCGCGGCCGGTCGGGGCGGCCCGGCGGGCGGCGGCCAGCCGTTCGGCCAGCCGACGGGTGAAGGCCACCGGGTCGTGGTCGCGGAACTCCTCGTCCAGCTCGGCGGCGTGCGCGCGCAGCAGCTCGGTGACCCTCATGTCGCCTGCCCGTCGTCCGGGTGTTCCAGCAGGTACTCCAGGTGGCGCCGCCCGAGGCTGTAGTAGGTACGGGCGGTGGTGTGGGCGATGCCGAGCGCCCGGCCGATGTCGGGGTAGGAGGTGCCCGCCTGGCGCAGCCGGACCACGTCGGCCTGGACGGGCGCGGCGCGCGCGAGGGCGTCCATCGCCCAGTCCAGGGCGTCCAGTTCGGCGAGCTCCTCCAGCTCGTCCTGGCTGGTGTCGGGGCGGCGCTGGGCGATCACCCGGAGCCGCTTGCGCTCGGCCCGGCCGCGTTCGCGCAGGACGTCGACCACCGCGTCCTTGACGATCTTGAAGGCGAAGGCCTGCGGGTCCGCGCTGGCCAGGGCCCGGCGCCAGTTCCGGTAGAGCGTGGTGCCGGCGTTCTGCACGGCGTCCTGGGCGTCCTCGCGGTGGCGCAGGCGCTGCCGGGCGTAGCGGAGGTAGCCGGTGTTCTCGCGGGTGAAGAACGCCTCGAAGTCGTTCGGCAGGTCGTCGAGCGGGTCCGCCCGAAGGCCCCGCTCCTCCCCCGGCCCGGGAGTGTTCACACGCGCCCCCTTCTCCTGGGTCAGCTGGCCGGCCCACCGGTTGGCACGCCGACGGCCCGTTTCGGGGCTCGTGGTGTAACCGTCCGGGAGGGGCGGGTTGTCGACCGGATCGGGCGGACATTTGGGAACAATTCTGTTCACTTTCGAACCAGGCCGCTGACCTGCCCGTTCGTGGGGGCGAACGGGCGCCCGACCACCCCGGAGTGACCCAGATCACACTCGTTCGGATGGCGGCTTGACAAGCCCCGACGACTACCCCCGACGACCGCCCACCCGACGACCGCCCTACGGCGCCGGCTGCACGTCCGCCGAGTCCAGCGCGACGGTCACCCGCTCCAGCAGCACCCGCAGCGCGGCCAGGTCCTCGACCGGCAGCCCGGTCGCCGTGAGCAGCCGGCGCGGCACCTGCCCGGCCCGCTCGCGCAGCGCCGCCCCCTCAACGGTGAGGCTGACGGTCACCGACCGCTCGTCCTCCGGACTGCGCTCGCGGCGCACCAGTCCGGCCGCCTCCAGGCGCTTGAGCAGTGGGGAGAGGGTGCCGGAGTCGAGCCGCAGGCGCTCGCCGATCCGCTTGACGGGCAGCTCGCCGTCCTCCCAGAGCACCAGCATGACCAGGTACTGCGGGTAGGTGAGCCCGAGGTCCCGGAGCAGGACCCGGTAGACACCGCCGAAGGCGCGGGAGGCGGCGTTGAGCGAGAAGCAGATCTGCTGGTCGAGGCGGAGCAGTTCCTCGTCCGCCATGCCGGGGAGCGTGGTCATGACCCCATGGTACCGATCGCCGTCGCGCCATCTAGTTGTGCGCAACTGAATTGCGTGCTCTACTTATGGAGCAGTCGGCAGCCGGACCTCCACGGAGGGCCGGACGGCCGCCGGAACAGGACGACTCCGCCCGCCCCCGCGCACCGCGACGCACCGCGGACCGCGCACCACGAAGGGACCCACCATGGACGCGCTCTACACCGCCGCCGCCACCGCCAACGGCCGCGAGGGCCGCGCCGTCAGCTCGGACGGCCAGCTGGACCTCGCCCTGGCGATGCCGCCCGCACTCGGCGGCAGCGGCCAGGGCACCAACCCCGAGCAGCTGTTCGCCGCCGGTTACGCCGCCTGCTTCGCCAGCGCCCTCGGCCTGGTCGGCCGGCAGGCCCGGGTGGACACCAGCGAGGTCTCGGTGACCGCCGAGGTGTCCATCGGCAAGGACGGCGCGGGCTTCGGCCTGGCCGTCGTGCTGCGCGTCGAGCTGCCCGAGGCGCTCGCGGGCGAGGGCGGCGAGCTGCTGGTCAAGCAGGCGCACGAGGTCTGCCCGTACTCCCGCGCCACCCGGGGCAACATCCCGGTCGAGCTGGTCGTCGAGTAACACCGCCGGGCAACACCCGCCCCGGGGCGGACCCCGGACAGGCAACGGGCAGGCTCCGGGCGGGGCCCAACGATCCGCCCGGAGCCTGGCCCCCCCCCCCCCGGGGCCGGGGCCCCCCCCCCCCCCCGGGGGGGGGGGGGCCCCCCGGCCCCCCCCCCCCCCCCCCC
>NZ_JBHZCN010000235.1:0-2920 GCF_042755465.1 Kitasatospora sp. NPDC059160
GCCTCGTACTGGACGTACTTGGGCGATTCGGGCGTGCGTCCAGGCGGGATGCCCGGCGTCGCGCGCCTGGCAAGATCCGCCGGACAGGCCCTAGCTGACCCGGACTCGATCGCCACAGCCCGCCGGCCCCGCCGGCGGGCTGTTCCGCGTCCACGGACGCCAGTGCACGCGGGCGTTCGCATCCCAACACACCGGGAATTGAACCACCGAAGGCCGTCCGCACGTTGGAATAGCGGAACTCCCGGTGAATCCCGGGAGAATGGCCGAAGTTCCCGACCGTAATCCGGTCCGGGACTTCGACGTGTACCGACCTACGGTCGCACCGCCCCCACCGTCGCCGCCGGTCCCGCTCCCGCCCCCACCCCGCCCCTGGCGGCGCGACAAGGCCTTGGTATGAGCACGGCAAAGGATTCCCCGCCCCGCGTCCACCATCTGGACGGACGGACGGCCGAGTTGATGTGGTGTCCGGGCTCAACCCGCGGGCCGACCGGTCCGCAGTCCTGTACGGACGAACCTCCCACACCCTCACACCCGGGAGCAGACACATGCGCACCCCCCTCAAGGCCGCCGCCCACACCCTCACGGCGCTGGCCCTGGCCGCCTTCGGCACCACCGCCCTGGCCGCCGGCGCCGAGGCCCAACCCGCCCCGGCCGCCGCCCACTTCGGGGCCAAGCCGCTCCACCCCGGCACCACCGCCAAGAGCCCGACCGCGACCTCCGGCAACACCCTGTCGGTCCGCTCCGCCGCGACCCAGGGCGTGGTCTCCCCCACCCCCAAGGTGTACCTGGTGTTCTGGGGCTCGCAGTGGTCCTCCGACCCGGCCGGGGTAGCCCCCGACATGCAGAACATGTTCAAGGGCCTCTACGGCAGCCAGGACACCTGGGGCACCATCCTCAGCCAGTACTGCGAGGGCGTCGCCAGGGGCACCACCACCTGCGGCACCAAGGGCACCCACGTCCAGCACCCGGCCTCCTCCCCGCTGGCCGGCGTCTGGTTCGACAACGCCGCCGCCACCCCGGCCAACGCCACCGCCGCCCAGATCGCCGCCGAGGCGGGCAAGGCCGCCGCCCACTTCGGCAACACCACCCAGGCGCCCAACCTCAACGCCCAGTACGTGGTGGTCTCCCCCACCGGCGCCCACCCGGACGGATTCCCCAACTCCGGCTTCTGCGCCTGGCACGACAAGACCAGCAGCTCCTACGGCACCCTGGCCTACACCAACCTGCCGTACATCCCGGACAACGGGGCGGGCGCCTGCACCACCTTCACCGACGGGCGGCTGCTCTCCGGCATCGAGTCCACCGAGACCCACGAGTACGCGGAGACGGTCACCGACTTCTGGCCCAGCATCGGCTGGAACGGCGGCGGCGGTGAGATCGGCGACGAGTGCGAGAACCTCGACGCCTACGTCACCCTGAGCACCGGCACGTTCGACCTCCAGGGCCTGTGGTCCAACAGCGCCAACAAGTGCGTGACGCACGGCTGACGACCGCCCGCTCCGAGGAACCCGGCCCGCCGCGCCCCCCGCGCGGCGGGCCGTCGCTGTCGGGCCGTCACCCTGAGCCGGACTCCACCGCCCTGACCACGCCTGATACCGTGCGATCGCCGTGGTGTTCGGGAAACCGGTCTGAGTCCGGTGCGGCCCTCGCCACTGTTGCCGCGGAGTTCCGCGGCCCTCGCTGACCGGCTCGCCCAGCGGTCAGGGCCACTGGGCGGGCTCGAAGGAGCCGCCCGGGAAGGTCGGCCGCGGCACGTCGATGCGGAAGCCAGGAGACCGGCCACGGCACGACATGTTCCACGAGGGTTTTGGAGAACACGTGCCCAGCGGTCAGCCGCGTCCGTTCCGATCCATTTGCTCCGTACATCCCATACGTCCCACAGGTCCGATACGTGTCGGCCGGGCGGTCGCCGCCGTCCTGTTCCTCGGCACGCTCGGCGCCTGCACGGGCGCCCCCGTGCCCGCCGCGCCCGGCGGGACGTCCGCAGGTGCCGCGCCGGTCAGCGTGGAGAACTGCGGGACCACCGTGACGGTCGGCACGCCGCCCGAACGGCTGGTGACGCTCAACGAGGGGGCCACCGAGGTGGCTCTGGCCCTCGGCCTGGAGTCCCGCATGGCCGGTACCGCCTACCTCGACGATGCCGTCCCGGAGAAGTGGAAGGCGGCCTACGACTCCGTCCCGGTGCTCTCCGCGAAGTACCCGACGAAGGAGAAGCTCCTCACCGCCCGCCCCGACTTCCTGTACGCCTCCTACGCCAGCGCGTTCACCGACAAGGTCGCGGGCACCCGGGAGGACCTGCGCGGCCAGGGCGTAGCGTCGTACCTGTCCCCGTTCGGCTGCTCGGACAAGAGCCAGGTGCCGCCGACGACGTGGCAGGCCGCGTGGGGCGAACTGCACGACGTCGCCCAGGTCTTCGGCGTACCGGAGCGGGCCGCCGCGATCCAGCACCAGCAGGAGCAGCAGCTCGCCGGGTTCACGGCGACGGCCGCGGGCAAGGACCTGAAGGTCCTGTGGTACGACTCGGACACCAAGTCGCCCTTCGTCGGCGCCGGCCACGGCGGCCCCCAGCTGGTGCTCGACGCCGTGGGCGCCCGCAACGTCTTCGCGGACCTGCCCGGCGGCTGGCAGAACGTGAGCTGGGAGAAGGTCGTCGCGGCCGACCCGGACGCCATCGTGCTCGCGGACGCCGGCTGGGACACCGCCCAGTCCAAGATCGACTACCTGGAGCACGACCCGGTGCTGAGCAAGCTCGGCGCCGTGCGGCGCAAGGCCTTCGTGGTGGTGCCGTTCTCGGAGTCGACTCCCGGCGTGCGGCTCGCCGACGGGGCCGCCCGGGTCTCGGCGGGGCTGAGCGCGCTGCGCCCGGCTTCATGACCACGGCACCCCACCCCGTCGCGCGGCCCGCCGGTCCGGGCCGCGC
>NZ_JBHZCN010000236.1:0-2800 GCF_042755465.1 Kitasatospora sp. NPDC059160
GCCTCGTACTGGACGTACTTGGGCGATTCGGGCGTGCGTCCAGGCGGGATGCCCGGCGTCGCGCGCCTGGCAAGATCCGCCGGACAGGCCCTAGTAGGGCGTGCCGTTGGCGAAGTCGGTGGCGAAGGTCGACTCGATCGTGCTGAGCACCCCGGAGTCGGAGACGATCAGGCCCAGCTCGCGGTTGTTGTTCAGCGAGTTGTCGGAGAAGTTCTCCGAGCCGGCGAACACCTTGGCGGTGGGCGTGCCGTAGTCGGCGACGATGGCCTTGGCGTGGATGTACAGGCCGGTGGTGGAGGAGTAGGTGACCACCTTGGCGCCGGCCGCGGTGACCTCGTCGAAGGAGGAGCCGTAGGTGTCCGGGCTCATCCCGACGACGCGGACGGTGACGCCGCGGTTGGCCGCGGCGGTGACGGCGTCGACCAGGGCCGGGTCGCCGAACTCCAGCTCCTGGACGTCCAGCGAGGTCTGGGCGCCGTTGATCAGCGCCAGCAGGCGGTCCTGCGAGTCGGTGGGCGACCAGACCAGGTTGTCGCCGTCCGAGGGGGTGATCGAGGTCTTGGCGTAGTCGGCGGCGAAGACCTGCTCGATCGCGGCGACGTCGTTGGCGTCGGTGTCGACGACCCCGTAGTCGCGGCTGCTGGAGTAGTAGGTGGCGTCCAGGTTCCCGGTCAGGATCAGCGACTTGGCGCCGTCCACGGTGACGGTCTTCTGGTGGGTGTAGACGAACGCCGAGGAGGAGTACGTCACGCCGACGCCGGCCGCCTTGAGCGCGGAGTAGGCGGCGCCGTTGACCGAGCTGTGCTTCCCGTCCAGGATCACCCGGACCCGCACGCCGGCGCGCTGCCGGGCGATCAGGGCGTTCACGGCCGTGGTGTCGCGCAGCTCGTACATCGTCACGTCGACGGACCTGGTGGCCGCGTTGACGAGGCCGTAGACCGCACTGTGGTCCTGGTCCGGGAAGACGATCGTCGAGTAGCCGCCGGCGACGGCGTCGGCGTGGGCGGCACCGGAGGCGGATATCAGGCCGGCACCGACGAGCAGCAGGGCGCCGGCACGGCGCGCGAAGGTGGCCAGGGGCATGGGGACTCCATGGTCGGTGAGGGGGAGGTCGGCGCGCGGAGGCGCCGGGGAGCGGACGCGTCAGGTGGCGTGGTCCACCTGGCCGACGCGGCCCGCGTGGACGACCAGGCCGGCGCGGCCGACGTGGACACGCCGAACGGAGCAGCCCGAACAGCATGCGGTCACGGTGGTCAACGCGGGTAGATGACGGGAGGTAAAACCTTGCCCCCGGGCCGGAGAACGGACCGTGCCCCGGCAAAACGGCCTGCCAACGGACGAAGCGGGCACGAAGGTTCACATTGCCACGGACCGTCCGGACCGGTGATAGTGATCATCGACCCGACGCGATCCGACACCGCGTCAGCGCACGAGAGAGCCGAGGAACATGGCGAAGACCCGTCTGCTGCGTCCGCTCGCGGTGGCCGCCGCCGCTGCCGTCCTGGCGGCCACCGGAGCCGTACCCGCCCTGGCCGCCGGCCAGGACGGCCCGGCCCTGCCCGCCCCCGACACCGCGGGGGTGCAGAGCGCGCTTCAAGCCACCACCGCCGCCGGCGCCCCCGGCGCCTTCGCCGTGATCAGCGACCACGGCGACGACGACCGGACCCGCTCCCTGACCGTCGGCAAGGCCGATCTGGACGGGACCCCGATGAACTCCGCGTGGAGGTTCCGGGTCGGCAGCAACAGCAAGATGTTCACGGCCGTTCTCGTGATGCAGCTGGCGCAGGAGGGCCGGATCGACCTCGACAAGCCGCTGCGCGACTACCTGCCGGCCGGCACCCTCCCGGACGGCTGGGCGATGACCGGCCGCCAGGTGATGGAGCACCGGGCCGGCATCTACGACCACACCAACGACCTGCTGGAGCAGGCCGGCGAGGAGACCACCGCCGCCTTCGAGGCCCGGATCCGCAGCACGGTCTACACCCCCGCCCAGATGGTCGCCATGTCCGTCAAGCACGGGCAGCAGTACACCCCGGGCAGCCGCTACTCCTACTCCAACACCGACTTCGTGCTGATGGGCATGGCCGTCGAGAACCTCACCGGCCGCCCCTACGCCGACGTGCTGCGCGAGCGGATCATCGAGCCGCTCGGCCTGACCCAGACCTCCTTCGTCGTCCCGGACCAGCGGATCGAGGGCGCCCACGTCACCGGCTACCTCACCAACGACGACCGCAGCAAGCCGTTGCTGGACTCCACCGAGCAGACCGGCTCCTGGGTGTGGGCCGCCGGTGCGGTCATCTCCTCCGCCTCGGACCTCGACCGCTTCCTCACCGCCCTGGTGGCCGGCGACAACGGCGGGCTGGTCTCGGACGACTCGCTGCGCCAGATGGAGGCCGCGCTGCCCACTCCGACCGCCAAGATCTCGTACGGGCTGGGCCTCCGCCGCATCTCGCTGACCTGCGGGGACGTCTACGGGCACGGCGGCATCGTCCAGGGCTTCCAGACCCAGTCCTTCGCCACCCCGGACGGGCGGCGCTCGGTGGTGGTCTTCGCCAACGCCTCCAACAACGGCTCGGTCACCCAGGGCCTGATGAACGCGCTGGAGCCGGCCTTCTGCGGGAAGAAGCCGGTGAAGGCGGCGCCGCGCACCGGCAACGCCCCGGCCCAGCAGAACCAGCGGACCGTCCAGCACGACCAGGGCCTGCCGGTGGTCGAGGACACCCGGATCTGACCTGACCCAGGACCCGCTCCCGCACCGGCCGCCCGGGGCCGGCCCGACCGACGGCGCCCACGCCCCGCC
>NZ_JBHZCN010000237.1:0-2799 GCF_042755465.1 Kitasatospora sp. NPDC059160
GGGGCGCCGGCGGCCCCCGCCCCCCCACTCGTGGGGCCGGCGCCCCCCCCCCCACCGGCCGGGAACCAGGCGGCCCCGGTGGCCGCGGTGGCCGGGGTCAGCTGTCGGGTCGGCCGGCCGGTTCACTCCGGTGGCGGGGGAGCCGGTGAGACTCGACCGGGCGTCCGCCGGCCAGGTGCTCGGTGACGATGCGGCCGGCGGCCGCCGGGTCGATCCCCCCGTACCAGACGTCGTCCGGCTGCACGCTGACGACCGGGGCCTGGTTGCAGGGGAACTGGCACCCGGTCTGGGTGACGAGCACGTCGTCGTCGCCGAGGCCGTGCTCGGCCAGCTGCCGCACCAGGGCGCGCAGTGCCTCCTCCGCCCCCAGGGCCGTGCACCGCGGGCCGCGGCAGACCAGCACCTGGTGCCGGTGGCCGGTGACGTCCTCCCAGGCCGCGGAGGTGAGGCCGGGTTCGCCGCCGGTGACGGGCCTCGTCGCCGCGGCGGCCGCGGCGACCGCGTCCGGTGAGTCGGCGAGGCGGGTCGCGACGAGGATCTCCGGCCGGTGGCCCGTGCGCTCGCGCCACCAGTGCGCCGCGATCCGCCGCAGCCAGGACTGGGCCGGGCCGGTGGCCGCGAGGCGGACGCCGATCAGGACCACGGTCCCGGCGCCGGCGTCGGCCAGCCTGGTCAGCTCGGCCGACAGGGAGGGGTCCGCCTGCTGCAGGAACGCGATCGAGGCCTGCTGCGCCGCCGCCGTCCGGAGCAGTTCGTCGCGACGGACGGCCTCCCCGATCGACATGCCGACCAGGACCGTGGCGGTGCGGCGGGCGGGGGCGTCCAAAGCGGGGGCGTCCAAGGCGGGGGCATCCGGGGTGGGGGAGGTCATGGCGAAGTCCTTTCGTGGAGCAGTCCGTTCCACCGGATGTGCGGCCGGTCGTGCCGGGGGTGCCGTTCGACGGTGACGTCGACGCCGTAGACGTGCCCGATCGTGGCCGAGGTGAGCACCTCGGCGCCGGGCCCGTGGGCGACCAGCCGCCCGTCGAGCAGGACGGCGACCTCGTCGCAGTAGGCGGCGGCGAGTTCGAGGTCGTGCAGTGCGGCCACCGTGGTGATGCCCAGCCCGCGTACGGCGGCGAGGAAGCCGAGTTGGTGGCGCAGGTCGAGGTGGTTGGTGGGCTCGTCGAGCAGGAGCACGCCGGGCTCCTGCGCCAGGGCCCGCGCGAGCTGGACCCGTTGCCGTTCGCCGCCGGACAGCGTCGGCCAGGCCCGGTCGAGCAGGTGGCCGACGTCGGCCGCGGCGACGGCCTCGGCGACCACGGTCCGCTCGTGGGCGTCGGCGGCGGAGTTCCCCGGTACGGGCCAGCGGCCCCGGTGGGGCGTGCGCCCGAGCTCGATGACCTGGCGGACCGGCAGGGCCAGCCGGGTGTCCGCCTGCTGTTCCATGAAGGCCACCCGCTGGGCCCGGCGGCGGGCCGTGAGCGTGTGGAGATCCGCCCCGTCCAGGAGGACGCGCCCCGCGGACGGCCGGGTGAGTCCGGCGACCGCGCGCAGCAGGGTGGTCTTCCCGGCGCCGTTGGGTCCGAGCAGGCCGGTGACCCGGCCGGGGGCGAACGCGAGCGAGACCGCGTCCAGCAGGGTCGCGCCGCCGGCGCGCACGCCGAGTCCCTCCGCGCGCAGCTCGGCGGCGGGCGGCGCGGTCACAGCGTTCCCCCGTCGGCCCGGCCCTGGCGCCACAGCAGCCAGGCGAAGAAGGGCGCTCCGAGCCCGGCCGTGACGACGCCGACCGGGATCTCCCGGTCGGGGAGGACCGAGCGGGCCAGGACGTCGCTGCCCACCAGGAGGGACGCGCCCACCAGTGCCGATACGGGCAGCAGGAGGGCGTGGCGCGGGCCGCAGACGAGGCGGACCACGTGCGGGACGACCAGGCCGAGGAACCCGATGACCCCGGTGTTGGCGACCAGGCAGGCCGTCACCAGCGCGGCGGTGGCGATGAGGACCCACCGGGTGCGCTCGACGTGGACGCCGAGGGAGCGGGCGGAGGTCTCGCCGAAGGCGAAGGCGTCCAGGTCGCGGGCCGAGGAGGCCAGCACCATGACGCCGATCAGGGCGACCGCGGCCAGGAAGACGGCGGTGGGCCACCGTACGCCGGCGACCGAGCCCAGCGTCCACTCCATGACACCGCGCGCCGCGTCGCGGTCCCCGAGGACCAGCACGACGAACGAGGTGTACGCCCCGCACAGTTGGCCCACCGCGATGCCGGCGAGCACCGTCCGGGCGGTCGGCAGCGACCGGGTGCGCGCGCCGGCCAGCACCAGGACGACGACGGCGGTGAGCAGGGCGCCGGCGAAGGCCGCCGTCGCCACCGCGCCGGTGCCCACGGCGCCGGTCACGCCGACGCCGAGGACGATCACGGTCACCGCGCCGGCGGCGGCTCCGTCCGAGATCCCGAGCAGGAAGGGATCGGCCAGGTCGTTGCCGGTCAGGGTCTGCAGCACCGCGCCGCAGACCGCGAGTCCGGCGCCGGTGGCGGCCGCTCCCAGGACCCGGGGCAGCCGCAGCTGCCAGACGATCCGGTCGTCCAGCAGGGTGACCTGCGGGTCGGCGAGTCCGAGTCGGCGCGCCACGACCTCGATCACGGTCGGGAGCGGCTCGTGGTGTGAGCCGACGGCCAGGCCGAGGAGCACGGTGGCCAGCAGCAGGGCCGCACCGACGGCCAGGGCCGCCGGGGGGGGGGGCCCGCCCCCGGGCGCCGCCCCCCGGGGGGGGGGGGGGGGGGTGTGTAGCGGGGCCCCCCCCCCCCCCCCCCCCCCCCCC
>NZ_JBHZCN010000238.1:0-2747 GCF_042755465.1 Kitasatospora sp. NPDC059160
GACACAGGCCCCCAAAGTCTGGTTTAATTGTCTCATCAAGGCGGGGAGGGCAACCCCCGCCACGAGGCCCCGGCCAACCAGCCGGAACCCACCAACAACCCGAGGAGGGGCCCATGTCTACGCCGCTGTTCGCCCCGGCTGTCCCCGTCGAGATCGCCGCCGCCGGATACGAGGCGTTCGCCGCTGGGCGCGAGCACATGAAGCTGCACGCCGCCCACGGCCGCCGCGCCGAGCCCACCGCGCTCGCCGAGGCCTACCGAGACGCTGCCGAGTCCGCGTTCGAGCAGATCATCGCGCGCATCGCGCCCCGCCCGGTCGACTGACCGACCGTCAGCCCCGCAAGCCCGGCGGGAGCGGAGGGCAACCCGCCCCCGCCGGGCCACCAGCCACCAACAACCCGAAGGACAACCGTGTTCGAGTTCGGCCCCGCTCCCATCACTACCGCCCCCCTGACCGGCCCCGAGCTGGACGTGATCGAGGCGCTCCGCGTCTGCTCCGCCCTGCTCGCGGTGCGCGGCTACTTCCAGCCGCTCAGCCGCCAGTGGGAGCCCCAGCCGCCCACCGCGATGGAGGCCGAGCACTACCTGCGCGGCTACGGCGACCCCCGGCTTCGGGCGGAGGTCGACGGCGTGCACGACGCGGCCGACCGGGCCGTCGAGGCACTCCAGTGGTGCCTGGACGGCCAGTTCGTCGCCGACGACTTCCGCCGGAGGCTGTTCGCCATCGCCCGCCACCCGTTCACCACGTGGCGCAACCTCCCGCTGCTTGCTTCGGTCCCCGCCGCCGTCAAGCGCGCGAAGGCCGCCGCCGAGGCGGCCGAGGCCGCCGAGCGCTCCCGCCACCTTGGAGTGCCCGACTACTGGCTGGCCGGGCTGACCCTCTCCGTGGTGCGCGTGATCGACCTCGGGCAGAGGACCTTCGGCTACCACGTCCAGCCCCGCCACCGCGTGATCTTCCGGGACGCCGAGTTGAACACCCTCACGTGGGTGAGCACGAGCACCCGACTCCCGGCCGTCGGGCGGACCGTCACCCTGTCCGGCACCGTCAAGGCCCACACCCTCTACTGGGGCACCCGGCAGACCGAGCTGACCCGCTGCCGGTGGGAGTACACCACCGGCTGACCGCCCGGCCGGTCCCGGGCACCGCGCCCCGGGACCGGTCCGGCCCCGGGGCGGGTGGCCGGGTCGCGGCGGCATCGAGCCGCCGCCCCCGGGCTGCCGCGCGGCCTTCTGCCCCGCCGCATCCGAGTTTCCGCACGGGAGGGCAACCCCGTGCGGACCCCGGGCCCACCAGGCCCGAACCACCACCAACACGAGAAGGACCATCCGATGACCCCGTGGAACCCCGGCGACCTGCTCGCCCCCATCGTGTGTGCCGTGCTGGACGAACGCGCCATCGCCTACACCTGGCCCGGGCGGGCGGGTACCGACTTCCTGGCACTGCCGATGACCGGTGCCAGCGAGGTGCTGGTCAGTGACATCAACAGCGACCTGTCCGGCACCGTCGGCGCGTGCGGCGGACTGCAGGCGATCTACTACCCCACCGGGCTGGTCTCGGGGCGGTCCGACTTCGTCACGGTCTACGAGCCGCTCGGGTGCTGGACCGTGCGGGGCACCTCCCCGCGCGAGGTCGAGCAGTTGCGGACCGCGTTCGACGGCGACATCCGAGCGGCGGCCGCCGCCTTCCTCGCCCGCACGTACTCCTGACCAACGGCGCCGGGCCACCGGGAGAGCACCCCGGCGGCCCGGCCCGCCCACCCGACCCACCACCCCGCAGGACCCCGTCAAGGCGGGGCCCCGGCGAGCATCCGACTCCCCCGTACGCCACCACTAGGAGAACAGCCGTGACCACCTTCACCGACGCCCTGCCCCCCGGGACGCTTGTGCGCTGCCGCACCAGCCAGGGCGATGACGCCCAGGCCGTCGTCCTCGGTCCCCGCCACCGACGCCCCCAGCACACCCGCCCCGCGCCCGCCGCCCACCGCGTCTGGCTCCGGCCCGGCGGTGACACCGTGGACGGACCCGCCCCCACCGGCTCCATCGATCTCAGCCACGACATCACCGAGGTCACCGGCACCGTCGCCGACCTCCCGGAAGCCGCTCTCCACGCCATGGTCACGAGCAACGACCTGTACCACGAGGCCAACGGCGTCTGGGAGACCGCCCGGGCCCTGCACCTGTACAGGTACACCGCCCCGGCCACCCCCGACGGCTGGACCCCCGCCTACACCATGCTGGACGACCTCGGCCCCTACCCCTGCCTCGCCGACGGCACCAGCTGCAACAACGGCTACGGTCACCCCCGCATCACCCTCGCCACCGCCCACCGCGTCGCCGCCGACATCGCCGCCCAGAACGCCCACTTCGGTGGTTGCTGGAGTGGCCTGCGCATCACTGGCGACACGATCACGGTTCTCGACAACGACGGCGAGTTCGCCGAGGAGTGCCACCCCGGCCCGGACGGCACCTACGCCATCGGCCACGGCTACTGGGTGTGGACCATCCACTGACCCCGAAGGCCGCCGGTCCCGGGGCCCCGTTCCGGGACCGGTCCGGTCCCCGGGGCGGGTGGCCGGGTCACGGCGGCATCGAGCCGCCGCCCCCCGGGCTGCCGCGCGGCAGCCCGGCCCCGATCGGGCGCGGTGGTGGAGTCGACACCCCTTCGGGGCGGCACCTCCCCGGTCCGGCGCGTTCACCGCCGGGGCCGTGGCCGGCCCCGGCGGGCGCCGGACAACCCCGTCGGCGTGC
>NZ_JBHZCN010000239.1:0-2425 GCF_042755465.1 Kitasatospora sp. NPDC059160
TTTTTTTATAAATTCTGCGTCTGATTTCGGTGGCTGGTGTGGTCGCGGTTGGCGCCTTTCCCCCCGCGGAGACGGGGCGACGGGGTGGCGGGGCGACGGGGCGACGGGCGTAACCGGCCCGTCACCCCGGGCGGCTGGGAACCATCAAACGCCTGCGGCGCGGGTAGGGGCAGGCCGATCCTGTAGGCAGAAGCTAGGCAGTTCACTAGGCTGTCCGGCCCTCACCAACGGCACCGCAGAGACGGGCCGGCCGATGAGAACGTGGCGTGATCCGCTGGCCCGACGGGGATGTCCGTGATGCCCTGCGCGGTGTCTTCGGCGTGGCCACGAACGCAGAGCTGGGACTGTTCCCGAAGCGGACCCGGCGGGACCGTGAGGAGGTGAGTGAGTCGAAGCGCCGTGACTTCTTGGCCGTCTCCCTCGCCTCGATCCTGCCCGATGTGCTGCCGTCTCCATCTTCTCTGGGGATGAAGGACATTGACGATATTGCAGAGCGGACCTTCGCTCTGGAGGAGTGGGACCGGCGAAGCGGCGGTCTTGCCACTCGCCATCTGGCCTTCGGTGAACTGCGAAGCGCTGTCGATCTCACCAAGTCGTCGATGGGACCGCGTGTCCGCGACCGGCTGTGCGGCCAGATCGCCAATCTCGCCGACCTTGCAGCGTGGTCGGCGTTCGACGCGGGCCAGAGCTCACCTGCACGCAGCACGTTCGGGCTCGGCATCAAGGCGGCCCAGGAGGCCGGCGACGATGGGCTGCTGTGTCATGTCGCAACCGGCCTCGCCCGCCAGGAGATTGCCGAGCGTAAGTCCGGAGAGGCTGTCGCCCTGGCCGACATGGCCATGGGCAACGTGCCGTTGTCGGCGCTCGCGATGATCGCGGCGGTCAAGGCCCAGGCGCACGCCATCCAAGGCGACGAACCCGAGGTGATGCGGCAGATCGCCCTCGCGGAGTCGATCTACAGCCGCGTGAGTGATCTCCGCAGCGAGCCTCGCTGGATGTGGTACTTCACCGAACACAAGCTGCACGGCGAGACCGGCCACGCCCTCTACCTGCTCGCGGCGGTCAAGGGAAAGCCTGTCTCCGATCTGGTGTCCCGGCTTCGCCGAGCCGTGGACTCCCAGACCTCCAACCGGGCCCGCTCGAAGGCGATCGACACCGCCCAACTGGCCACAGTGCTCTACCGTCAGGGCGCCCGGGAAGAAGCCGAGCACTACGCCCGCACAGCCACCGACCTTTCCGCCGTCGTCCGCTCCGCACGACTGGACGCCGCACTGGCCGAGATGAGGAGAGCACAGGCATGACGATCGAAGACGTGATCAAGGAAGCTGCGGCTCGGGGAGTCACGGGGCTCCCGGAGCCTTCCCGGCTCACCCACGTCCGGGTGTGGCCGGGTGCGTCGCAGTGGGTCGGCGAGGTCGGCGAGCCGCCCCACAATGAGACCGTGGGGGATGGCATGTTCAACACCAAGGGCGAGGCTCAGGAAGCCGCGCTGAAGGCTGTTGCTGACGGCCGGGCCTTGCTGGCCTCCCTGCTCCCGGCGGATCTCGCAGCGACGGCCGCAGAGTGGCCGGAGCCGACCGTGAATGCTTGGGACGCCTGACAGCCAAATGGTTCCTGGCCCGAGAAGTGATCAATCGGGCCTCCTGCGGTCAGGGTGGCTCGGCATTGGCGCTGCGGGAGACCTGCCCTGCCTGTTGTCGGCGTGGGTGGTCATCGAGGCGTCGAGCGGGACTGCCGACCCGGAGTGAATGGTTAATCCCGGTGCAAGATTTCAAGGCCTTCTCGTCGCCTGCGTAGGAAGTCGGTCTGGCCGACTTCCTACGCAGAGATGGTTGGAAGTTCCGTTGCCGCTTCGGCATCACCGAAGCGGCAACGGGAGTGACTCGATTTTGCGATTTTCGGCGAGCTTCCCCTGGGCTTTCCTATATTTTGGGCGGGCCGGCCGTGCCGCGGCCGGCCCGCCCGAACCCTGTTGTCTTGGGTGGATGGATGTTCTGATCTATTCCAAGTCCCTGTGGTTTAATTTCGCCCCGTCTGAGATTTTTGGCGGCGTTCTCCCTCCTCCTCCTCCTCCTCCTCCTCTTACACGGCTCGCTAGATGACTTTATGAGTGGAGTGAGAGGTGTCGAATAATGCCGTTGCCGCTTCGGTGATGCCGAAGCGGAAACGGGTGGCAGGAATTGGGCGGAAGGTGTTTATTGGCTTTGGTTTCGGTGGCCCCGGCTAATCTTTGGCCGGGGCCACCGTCGCCTCTGTAGGGCGTAGAAAGATTGGGTGGGCGGGGTGTCCAGGGCCCGGCCACTTCCTGGCCAGTGCCTGTTTCGGGCGGGCCCCCCCCCAAGGCCCGGCCCCCCCCCCCCCGGGGGGGGTTGGGGGGGGGGCCCGCCCCGCGCGCCCCCCGCCTCTGGGGGATGGTCGCTCTCTG
>NZ_JBHZCN010000240.1:0-2087 GCF_042755465.1 Kitasatospora sp. NPDC059160
AGTACGTCCAGTACGAGGCCGACTCGGGCGCACGCCCAGCCGGGCGCCCAACGCCGCGCGCTGATCTGCCAAGATCCGCCGGACAGGCCCTAACCGCCCCGAGCCGAAGGGGTGCGCCGGTGCCGAAAGCGAGGAGCGACAAGCGGGGGACGAGCGCCGGAGCGACGACCGTCGGCGCCGGGTCCGAGCGCCCCGGAGGCGAGTGGGCGAGTCACAGGGCTTCGAGCACCGAGAAGTGCCCGCCCTGCGGGTCGGCCAGTCGGGCGGCCCGGCCGCGGGCGGTGTCGTGCGGTTCGACCAGGACCCGGCCGCCGAGTTCGACGGTGTGACGGGTGGTCAGCTCGGCGTCCCGGACGGCGAAGTGGGTGCGCCAGCGCGGCGGGTGGCCGCGCAGGTCGGCGCGGTGGCGGATGCCCGCGACCGGGCGCCCGTGCACCAGCAGCGCGCTCTCGTCGGCGGTGGGCCGGACCGGCCGGTCGAGCACCGTGCCGTAGAAGGCGGCGGCGCCGTCGGCGTCCGGGGTGAGCAGTTCGGCCCAGGCGGGCCCGCCCGGGTCCATCCCGGCCTCCCGGCCGAGGTGCTGCTCGGCCTGCCAGAGGCCGAAGACGGCTCCGGAGAGGTCGGCGGCGACGGCCATCCGCCCGGCGTCGTCGGCCTGCAGCGGCCCGACCGCGACGGTGCCCCCGCACTCGCGCACCAGTTGGGCGGTGCGGTCGGCGTCGTCCACGGCGAAGTAGGTGGTCCACTGCACCGGGAAGCCGGTGGTGCTGGAGACGCCGAGGCCGGCGACGGGGGTGCCGTCGAGCTCGGCCCGGACGTAGGCGCCGAGTTGGCCGGGCCCGGGGGAGTACGTCCAGCCGAGCAGCTCGCCGTAGAAGGCGCGCGCGCCGGGCAGGTCGTCGGTCAGCAGGCTGACCCAGCAGGGTGTGCCCTGGGCCAGTCGGAGTTCCACCGCGGGCAATGCGGGCCTCCTCACGGGTGTTCGGCGCACGGAGATCCGGGCGCGCGAGGGTGATGCTTCCACCCTGGCGCGCGCCCAACCCTCGACCCGCGCGGAAAGTCCGGCAAAGAGCGCACAAAGAGCCGCGGTTCGGGCGCGCTGCGCGACAATGGCCGGCATGACCACCTTCAACGACGGTTCCCCGCTGATCTCCGCGGCCGAGCTGCGGGAGGCGCTCGCCTCCGCGCGGCCGCCGGTGCTGCTGGACGTGCGCTACCAGTTGGTCGGTGCCGCGCCGGGCGGCCCGACCGCGGCCGAGGAGTACCGGGCCGGGCACCTGCCCGGTGCCCACTTCGTCGAGCTGGACCGGGATCTCGCGGCCCCGCCCGGCGCTCCGGGCCGGGGCGGGCGCCACCCGCTGCCGGATCCGGAGGAGTTCGGCGCGGCGATGCGCGGGTTCGGGGTGAGCTCCGGGCGTCCGGTCGTGGTGTACGACGGTGCGGCGTCGATGGCGGCGGCGCGGGCCTGGTGGCTGCTGCGCTGGGCCGGGCACCCGGACGTCCGGGTGCTGGACGGCGGCTTCGCGGCCTGGCGGGCGGCCGGGCTGCCGGTGACGGCGGAGCTGCCGGAGCCGGCGGAGGGCGACTTCAAGCCCGTGCCGGGGCAGTTGCCGACGCTGGACGCGGACGCTGCCGCGGCCCGGGCGCGCAGCGGTCTGCTGCTGGACGCCCGGTCGGGGGAGCGCTATCGGGGCGAGAGCGAGCCGGTGGACCCGCGGGCCGGACACATCCCGGGCGCGGTGTCGGCGCCGACCGCCGAGAACGTGGGCCCGGACGGGAGGTTCCGCCCGGCGGCCGAACTGCTGGCCCGGTTCCGGGCGTTGGGCGCGGGGGAGCGCGAGGTCGCGGTGTACTGCGGTTCGGGCGTGACGGCGGCGCACCAGATCCTGGCGATGGAGGCGGCGGGCCTGGACGCGGTGCTGTACCCGGGTTCGTGGAGCGAGTGGTCGAGCGACCCGGGCCGCCCGGTGGCGGTGACCGACCAGCGGGGCTGACCGACCGGCCGGGCTGAGCGGGCACCCGTTCTGCGGCAAGGTCTTCTGACGGCCACACAGTGCTGCGGGGCGCCGGCTCGGCCGGCGCCCCGC
>NZ_JBHZCN010000241.1:0-2013 GCF_042755465.1 Kitasatospora sp. NPDC059160
GCGGGGGAGAGGGCGGCGATGCGCTCGCCCTGGACGGCCAGGCGGCCGCCGTCGACGACCCCGCCGGGCAGGACGAGCCGGGCGCCGGACAGGGCGAGATGATCGATGACGGTCACGCGCATCTCCCACACTGCTCACAACTGTTCATGGATCCCAAACTACAAGCAACTGTGAGCAGCGCATAGCCGCTTGCGGCGCCGACCGTGGCCTTCCCCGCTCCGGGGTTTCGGCCAAATGCGGGGCTGCTTCGCGACGGTGGCCCGGAATCGGAGCTCCCGGGCCACCGTCCGGAGGGAGGGTGCTGAGCCACAGGGCTGCGCCCGTGGGGGCGAGTGCCCGCACAGCAGACACAGGGGGTCTTCAACGATGGCTGCTCTGAGCTACGAACTCCTCACCGATCCGGCCCCGCTCCAGGTGCCGGAGGCGGGCGAGGAGCCCAACGGATCGGTCTACCTCGTCGTCTCCAACCCGACCCCGGACGAGGTGATCTGGTACTCCATCGAGCTGCGGGTGCCCTGCGGCCAGCGGGAGGGGGACCTGACCGCGCACCCGAAGTCGATCAACGCCCGGATCGCCCAGAACAACGCGACCCGGGCGGGGGGAGGACCCGACGTCGGTCTGGGACGACGGCAACGGCGTGCTGACCGTCACTCCCCGCCCCAACTCGCTCTTCCGGGAAGCCGGTTCACTCGTCCTGGTGCTGGACGGCTTCCCGGTCTCGGACAAGCCGGGGCTGGTCCTGCTCCAGGTGACGGAGCGGGCGGCGAACTGCTCCAGGGCGCAGCGCAACCCGGTGACCCTGGGCCTGGTGAAGCAACTGCCCAAGGTGCCGCGCAACTTCCGCCCGCAGGAGTCCCTGGTGGCGGGTGGCGCGGACGTCGTCCTGCGCTGGGACGGTCCGGCGAACCTGGAGTACCGGATCCAGGGCCCGGACGGCCTCTCGGTGCCCGTCCCGCAGCGGACCGGGGCGGGCTGGGAGTGGGCGCCGAAGGCGGGCGAGGAGCCGAAGCGGGACGCCACGTACACCCTGACGGCCACCCTCCCGGGGCGCGCGCAGCCGGGGTACTTCCTCACCACCACCGTGCACCTGCGCAGCCCCGAGTTCGAGGCGGTGACCGCGACGGCCGGGGTGCACACCCCGTGGGTCCGGGGCACGACGACGGCGCGC
Source organism: Kitasatospora sp. NPDC059160 (assembly GCF_042755465.1). Taxonomy (NCBI): domain Bacteria; kingdom Bacillati; phylum Actinomycetota; class Actinomycetes; order Kitasatosporales; family Streptomycetaceae; genus Kitasatospora; species Kitasatospora sp. NPDC059160. Next base: position 1,169 of record NZ_JBHZCN010000241.1, read on the forward strand.
GGGCGGATCACCTTCACCGGGCAGGGCGCCCAGATCCGCGACGAGGCCGATGCGCTGGGCACCCTGGCGGCCGCCGGGGTGGAGGCCGTGACGGTGGAGGCACGGCAGGTGGACGCCGTGGAGCTGCGGGCCGCGGAGGCGGCGATCGGCACGGTCACCGCCGGGTCGGTCCGGGGCCACGACGACGACGCCGGGCGGATCGAGTTCCCGCCCGGCGGGATCAGGGTCGGCCACGGCAGCGGCGGCGACCTCGGGATCGTGACGGTGGAGACGGTCAGCGCGGCCGGGGTCAACACCGGCTGGGTGGGGGACCGTGCCGGGGCCAAGGGCTGGCTGGAGTTCCCGCAGTCCGGGGTGGAGGTCCGCAAGGACGGCGGCACGGACTGGGGGACCGTCACCGCCGGCGAGGCGGACCTCAACGACCTGGTCACCCGCCGTGCCCAGGTCAGGGAACGCCTCACCCTCCAGGGCGGGTTGACCGTCGACAAGGTGCTGGAGACCCAGGACGGCCCGCCGCGGTTGATCGTCCACGGCGGCCTGGAGGCCGAGGGCGACCTGAACGCCTGGCGCACGCTCACGGTCGCCGGGGACCTCAGCACCAAGGCGATGCTGCGGGTCCAGGGCGAGTCGCGCTTCCAGGGCAAGGTGAACGCCAACGGGCACCTGTCGGTCCGCAACGGACAGGAGTGGATCGTGCACACCAATGACGGGCAGGTCTCGGTCAAGGGCGACCTGCGGGTCCACGGGGCGTTCCGCGCTGACAGCTGACAGCTGACAGCTGACAGCTGACGGCGGCCTCGGGGGGGGCCGGCGGCCCCCGGCCCCCCGGCCCGCCCCGGGCCGAC
>NZ_JBHZCN010000242.1:0-1952 GCF_042755465.1 Kitasatospora sp. NPDC059160
AAGGGGTCACTCCCAATAAAAAGACTACGACATATAAAACAGGTTTAGCTTCAGAGAAAAAGAGCATAAGGAAACTCGGTGCCACCCTAAAAAAAAGGGTGTCAAACAGGCTGTGCCTGTTGAGTTTCTATGCTCTTAGAACAGGTGCCGTTTTTGAAGCCAAAGATATAGCATAGATACCCCATAGATATAGCAGGGATATACCAAAATATCTCTAGAGATACGGGTATCTATGCTATATCTCTCTACAAGATTCCTCCACACGCTTGACGGAAATGCTTCAGCATTTTAGCACTCACTCGACAGAGTGTATAAGTGCGCCATTCGGAATTTCAAAGCTTCAAATTTCACAGAGAGTGCCCATTTATACACACCCCCTAAATCGTGGTGTGACAATGGGTTCTCGCCGGCTCGAAATCGGTTTGTCATTCTGACAAATAACCCTTCGGGAAATAAAAAAAACGGCTCCATAAAGAGGAACCGTTTTGCTTCAAAAATCACGTTTTGTGTTATACTGGAGAAACGAAATTGTGTTTTCAAAATTGTCATTTTCGACATGATAACTTTTCTCGTAGTGTGGTTTTGCCGAACCCACTACTTTTTTTATGTCTCCGAACTTCATTTCTTCCCGTTCCGGCTTAACAATCCCTTTTGATTTTCGATACATATTCATTCCGGAAGGATACATGTGCAGCCGTCCGCCTTTTAAAAATTTCTTTTCCCGACCTTCTACGATCTTTGTTTGCACCTCACAGCCCTCTGAAGCCACTTTTAAGGCTGTTTCCCTGTCTTGGACATCTTCTAGGTCTATATCAGTCAAATAAGCGCTCAAATAGGCTCCTATGTTGTCTATATCCTTTAATGACTTGATTGTTACAAATCCTAAACCCCATAGACTCCTTAATTCAGCATTTTTAATATAAATCTTATCCAAATCATTAAAGCGCATTAAAACATGACAATGCCAGGCTCCACGTCCTTGTGGCTCTACCACCGATAAATAATCTATCGAACTTTCTTTCTTGTATTTATAACGCAACCTGTCGATAAAATTTTGAAAATCACTATAAAGTTTTTTCGTGTCCGTCATATTTTTCTTGTATGTCAAAGTTATATGTAATTCATTTGGCCGTCCTATAAAATTGTTATTTATCAAATAACGCAGCTTCTTAAAGGTTTGTCTCAAAGAATTATAATTTTCCTGCCGATTTTCCGAATGCTCGAACTCCCGGATCTCCCCAGTAGAGAGGTCTACAAACCTATCCTTGTCCAATTTTTTGATATTATTTTTCCGGTTCATCTTCTCCATATGCTGAACTTCAATGACGTGATTCATAGTGGTCACTTTTACAACATCATTTGGAGCTATGAAAACCGCGTCACCATTGCGTTTATCCATCCATTTCCCCTCAATTTTTCCTGTAATGTTTAATTAAAATCAAGTTAATAATAAAGAACCCCAAATCCGAAGTCAGTTTTTCAACAAAAATTAGCGTCCTTTTCCCAAATAGTCCCTATACAATTCCTTAATAGCAAACTCAATTACAGCATCTTTTGAAACTCTTCCAAATTCATTGTGTTTTGTAAAATGTTCGGCTAATAACTCTAGCTTTTTAAATGTTTCAACAGTAATTCGAGGTCCAATTTGTTTTTTCTCTTCCATCCAAACACACTCCTAACAAGTTGTTAACATAATTCTAACATTGGAAATAATAGAATTCAAGAACAGAAAAAAGAAGCACACTCGGAATGATATTTCGTTTCCTTTTGATTCCGAGCCTCCACCCCTTACAATCCCCAAAGGCAACCGACAAGGGAAAATTCGTCCCTTATCGGCACCTCCGGAAATTGTACAGCAAGGGGTCACTCCCAATAAAAAGACTACGACATATAAAACAGGTTTAGCTTCAGAGAAAAAGAGCATAAGGAAACTCGGTGCCACCCTAAAAAAA
>NZ_JBHZCN010000243.1:0-1912 GCF_042755465.1 Kitasatospora sp. NPDC059160
CAGCTGACTCTTAATCAGCGGGTCCGGGGTTCGAGTCCCTGGCGGCGCACAGACAGCCGAGAGGCCCCTTGCGAGAGCAAGGGGCCTCTCGGCGTTCCGGCGTACCCGCGCGCCCCGTGGCAGGAAAGGTGGGAAACCGGTCATTGCTGCCGTCGCGGGCCGGTGACAGGCTGGCCGCATGAGAGCGCGCAGCGTGGTCGTCGTCCTCTACGACGACGTGCAGAGCCTGGACGTCACCGGCCCCCTGGAGGTGTTCGCGGGGGCGGGCGCGGCCGCCGGGCAGCCGGGCGCCTACCGGGTGACCACCGCCTCCGCCGGCGGCCGGCCGGTGCGCAGCTCCAGCGGGCTGCGCCTGCTGCCGGACGCCGACCTCGCCGAGGTCGGGCCGGTGCACACGCTGCTGGTCCCCGGCGGGGTGGACTTCGAGCACCCGGACGGCGCGCTGGTGGCGCGGATCCGGGAGCTGGCCGACCGGGCCGAGCGGGTGGTGTCGGTGTGCACCGGGGCCTTCCTGCTCGCCGAGGCGGGACTGCTGTCCGGGCGCCGGGCGACCACCCACTGGGCGTACTGCGGGGAGCTGGCCCGCCGGTTCCCCGACGTGGCGGTCGACCCGGACCCGATCCACGTCCGGGACGGGCGCGTCGCCACCTCGGCCGGGGTCACCGCCGGGATCGACCTGGCGCTGGCCCTGGTCGAGGAGGACCACGGCCGGGACGCCGCGCTGCTGATCGCCCGTCACCTGGTGGTCTTCCTGCGCCGGCCGGGCAACCAGGCCCAGTTCAGCACCCAGCTGGCCGCCCAGGTGGCGGCCCGGCAGCCGCTGCGCGAGGTGCAGCGGTGGATCGCCGAGCACCCCGGGGCGGACCTCTCGGTGGAGGAGCTGGCCCGGCGGTCGGCGCTGTCGCCGCGGCACTTCGCCCGGGCCTTCGCCGCCGAGGTGGGGGTGACCCCGGGCCGGTACGTGGACGGGGTCCGACTGGAGGCCGCCCGGCGGCTGCTGGAGGACACCGACGACGGCGTCGAGGCGATCGCGCGCTCCTGCGGCTACGGCACCCCGGAGGCGATGCGGCGCGCCTTCGTCCGGACCGTGGCCGCCCCGCCCGCCGAGTACCGCCGCCGCTTCCGTTCCCGGCCCGACGGTCCACCGGCCGGCGGTCCACAGCCCGATGGAGGTCACTGATGCGCATCGCGTTCCTGCTCTACGACGACTTCACCGCCCTGGACGCGGTCGGCCCGTACGAGGTGCTGTCCCGGATCCCCGGGGCCGAGGTGGTGTTCACCGCCGCGAAGCCCGGCCCGGTCCGCTCCGACATGACCCTGGCGCTGACCGCGGACGCCACCCTGGACGAGGTGGACTCCGCCGACGTGCTGCTGGTCCCCGGCGGGCCCGGGACGGAGGCGCAGCTGACGGACCCGGCGGTGCTCGACTGGGTGCGCCGGGTGGACGCGACCACCACCTGGACCACCTCGGTCTGCTCCGGCTCGCTGATCCTCGCCGCCGCCGGCCTGCTGGAGGGCCGCCGGGCCACCAGCCACTGGGGCGTGCTGGACGGCCTGACCCGGTTCGGGGCGGAGCCCACCGGCACCGAGCGGATCGTGGTCGACGGCAAGTACGCGACCGCGGCCGGGGTCTCGGCCGGGATCGACCTCGCGCTGCGGCTGGCCGGCCTGATCGCCGGGGACGGGACCGCGCAGGCGATCCAGCTGCTCATCGAGTACGACCCGCAGCCGCCGTACGCCGCGGGCTCCCTCGCGAAGGCCTCCCCGGCGGTGGTGGAGGGGGCGAAGCGGCTGCTGACGGCCTGACGGCGCCGCGCGGGGGGCGCGCCCCCCCGGGGGGGACCCCCCCCCCCCGCCGCCGCCCCACTATGCGGAGAAATTGTTTTTTAAAAAACCCCCCCCCCACAAGTCC
>NZ_JBHZCN010000244.1:0-1550 GCF_042755465.1 Kitasatospora sp. NPDC059160
GGTCTCGGTGGTCGCCGTGCTGTGGCGCAAGTACACCGTCCCCGTGGTGGCCGGCGGCACCCTCGCCGCCCTGCTGCTGCCCTGGGCGGTGCCGGCCTGGCACACCGGGCCCGGCGGGTTCCAGGCGCTCGCCCTGCTGTTCACCTCGCTCACCTGCGGCGCCTTCGCCGAGATCGCCGCCACCAACCAGGCCCTGGTGGCCGCCCGGGCCGAGGTCGCCCGGCTCGCCTCCGAGGCGGAACGCAACCGGATCGCCCGCGACCTGCACGACCTGCTCGGCCACTCGCTCACCGCGATCACCGTCAAGTCCCGCCTGGCCCAACGGCTGGCGGTCAAGGACGTGGACCAGGCGGTGGCGGAGATGAGCGCCGTGGAGACGCTCTCCCGCCAGGCCCTGGCCGACGTACGGGCCGCGGTCTCCGGCTACCGCGAGGTCACCGTGACGGGCGAACTCGCCCGCGGCCGCGAACTGCTGCGCGCCGCCGGGGTGGTGGCCGACCTGCCCTCGGCGGCCGACGCGGTCGGACCGGACCAGCGCGAACTCTTCGGCTGGGTGCTGCGGGAGGGCCTCACCAACGTCGTCCGGCACGCCCGGGCCGCCCGCTGCTCGGTGCTGCTGACCGCGACCTCGGTGGAGATCCGCGACGACGGCCGGGGAGCGGCGGGCGGCCCCGGCGCCGGGCTGGTCGGCGGCGGCAAGGGGCTGACCGGGCTGCGCGAACGCGTCGCGGCGGCGGGCGGTACGGTCGAGGCCGGCCCGCTCGACCCGCGCGGGTGGCGCCTGCTGGTCACCGTCCGGCCGCCCGACTCCCGCCCCGAAGGGACGACATGACGATCCGCCTGCTGCTCGCCGAGGACCAGGAGCTGGTCCGCACCGCGCTGCGCGCCCTGCTCGACCTGGAGGACGACTTCGAGGTGGTTGCCGCCGTCGGACGCGGCGACCAGGTCGTCGAGGCCGCCCGCGAGCACCGGCCGGACGTCGCCCTGCTGGACATCGAGATGCCCGGGCTGGACGGCCTCGCGGCGGCCGCGGTGCTCGCCCAGGAGGTGCCCGGCTGCCGGGTGGTCATCCTCACCACCTTCGGCCGGGCCGGCTACCTGCGCCGGGCGATGGAGGCCGGCGCGCTCGGCTTCGTGGTGAAGGACGCCCCGGCCGAGGTGCTGGCCGACGCCGTCCGCCGGGTCGCGGTGGGCGAGCGGGTGGTCGACCCGGAACTCGCCGCCGCCACCCTCGCGGCCGGCACCTCCCCGCTCACCGCCCGCGAACGCGACGTCCTGAACGCCACCCGCTCCGGCGCCGGAGTCGCCGAGATCGCCGGGAAGCTCTACCTCTCCGAGGGGACCGTCCGGAACTACTTCTCCTCGGCCATCGCCAAGACCGGCACCCGCAACCGCACCGAGGCCCTGCGCGCCGCCGACGAACGCGGCTGGCTGTAGCCCCTCACCCACCGGGCTTAGGTTCTGTCCGGCGGATCATGGTCGGAGCCAGAGGCGGATCGCTGCGACGGTGACCGTGCCATGGAAGACGTAGGCCCGCTGGTCGTAGCGGG
>NZ_JBHZCN010000245.1:0-1467 GCF_042755465.1 Kitasatospora sp. NPDC059160
CGCCAACTCCGGCGACCAGTACGCCCAGCCCGGCGTCGGCTACCAGGGCTACCGCACCTCCAAGGGCGTCGAACGCTCCTACTTCCAGTTCGACAACCACTGGTACAACGACGTCGTCATCAACAAGGCCACGGTGTCGTTCTTCGAGGCCAAGTCCTCCGACTTCTCCTGCACCAACAAGTACACCGTCGACCTCAAGCTCACCACCGCGATCGACGGCAGCACCACCTGGAACAACTCGCCGACCGTCCTCAACGGGATCGGGTCGGCGGACGTCGGCGGCGCGGGCCAGAGCGGCTGCGGCGGCACCACCCAGTTCGACTACGACGTCACCGGCGTCTACCGCCAGTTCGTCGCCGACAACGGCAGCCTGACCTTCGGCCTGTTCGCCCGCAACGAGTCCGACTCGGCGGCGTTCAAGCGCCTCACCTACAACCCGGCCGTCGTCATCGAGTACGACCGCATCCCCAACACCCCGACCAACCCGAACGTCTGGCCCGTCCCCTCGACGGCCGTTCCGTGGTCGGACAACCAGGGTTGTGACGGCTCCCTCGGCTGGATCAACTCCTCCGTCGGCTTCAACGGCTCCGTCAACCTCAACACGACGGTCAGCAGCAACGCGCAGAACGCGCTCGGCGCCTGGGCGCACATCTGGGACTACGCCAACCAGAACGCCGACGCCGACTCCGGCTACACCGCCACGGTGGCCAACGGCAGTGTCGCGAGCTTCCAGGTGAAGCCGGGCGTGATCCAGGACGGCCACGTCTACGGCTGGAACGCCAAGGCGACCGACGGGCTCAGCCAGATGTCGGCGCCCACCCCGACCTGCCGGTTCGGCGTCGACCTGACCCCGCCGACCCTCACCGTCCCGGACGCCACCACCAAGTACTCGGACGCCGACCTGGCCAACGTCTTCCCGCCCTCGGGCAACGGCCAGGTCACCAAGAAGCACATCGGCGACACGGGTACCGTCCCCTTCACCGCCGCCGACCCCGCGCCCGGCGGCAACGCCTCCGGCGTGGTCTGCGCCCGCTGGTCCTTCGATCCGCAGTTCTCCGGCGCGTCCTGGGCCTGCGGCAGCGACTTCCCGGCGAACGGCCTCCAGGTCCACCCGACCCGGTGGGGCACCAACATCGTCTACATCCAGGTGATGGACAACGCCCGCAACGTCTCCCCGGTCGCCCAGTACTCCTTCTACGTGCCGTGGAACCCCAACGGCCCGCCGCCGGTCTTCGGTGACGTCACCGGTGACGGCGCGCCCGACATCCTGCTGCCGGACCAGGCCGGCTACCTGCGCGCCTACAACGTCCCGGGCAACCCGAACGCCCGGAGCGCCCCGATGACGACGGTCGCCGCCGCGGCCGCCGCCCCGGGCGGCAAGGGGTGGAACGGCATCCAGCTGACCCACCGCGGCACCCTCACCGGCGGCAACAACATCGACGACGTGATCGCCCACGCACCCGGCGC
>NZ_JBHZCN010000246.1:0-1392 GCF_042755465.1 Kitasatospora sp. NPDC059160
CCACCGAGGCGGTGGCGATCAGCAGGTCGGTGTCCGCGCCGGCGAAGACCTTGCCGATGTCCGCGCGGAAGGCGGGCCCTCCGGTGACCTCCGCGTGCAGGGACGCGGGCAGGTCCCGTGCGGCGGCGCTACGGATCCGGTCGACGGCGGTGGCGTTCTCGTCGTCGCCCCAGCCGGTGGCCAGGACGACGGCGACGGTCGCGACCTTGTCCTCGACGAACCGGGGCGCGGCTGCGGCCGGGGCGGTCCCCATGGTGCCGAGCACGGTCGCGCGTTCGGAGATGACGGCCCGCTGGGCGTCGCTGAGGGGGCTGTTGTCGGTGTTGCTGTAGACCACGAGTGCCGGGGCGGCAGCACCGGACGGGAAGGTCCGGAGGATCTCGGCGACCTGGGCGGACTGGGCGGAGGCAGGCAGGCCGATGCCGGTCGCCTTCGTGGTGGTGGCGTCACCGGGGCCCAGCGCGAACGCCGCGCCCAGGCCGATGACGGTCAGGAGCAGCACGAGCCACGCGGTCGTCCGTGGCCTCGCGAGCAGGCCCCCCGCCGGGGACGGTCGGTCGGTGGGCTGCGGCCCGGCGTGCAGGGTCGGGGAAGGGGACACGGGAACGCACACCCTCAAAGTCGTTAAGTTACTTAGCGATAGCTACCGTGGCAGACTTCTCCGTATGGCGCAACACCCGTCCTTCGGAGCCGGACCGGATTCGGATTCCGGACAACGCGAAACCGCCCGCCCGCACGGCGCGCCGGCGGGCGACGAGCTCTCCCGGACGCTGCGCGACGTGCTCACCCTGACCCAGCTCGCCCGCGCGGTCCTCGCCGAGCGTCTCGGCATGCCGCTCACCAACGTCGAGGCCGTCGAGCACGTGGTCATGGCAAGCGGTGCGGGCGAGCCGATCGGCCCGGTCGAACTCTCCCGCCGCCTCGGCGTCACCAGCGCCGCCGGGACCCAGTCCGTCAACCGGCTCGTCTCCGAAGGGCACATGACGCGCGGCCCCCACCCCAGCGACCGCCGCCGCCAGATCCTGGGCGTCACGGACAGCGGGCTCACCCATGTGATGGGCGAACTCACCCCGCTCCTGGAACTCCTCCACGCGGCGTCCACGGATCTGGACGAGACCGAACGCGCCGCAGCGAAGCGCTATCTGGACAACGTGACCGAGGCCTACCGCACCTACCTGGCACTGGCAGCCGAATAGCAGCGCTCGGGGCTCGCCACCGCAGCGGCGGCAGCACCTTGGCGCGAGACGGCTCGGCGAGGCCCACCGGCGGGACACCGGTGGCACGCGTGTACGGGCCGGTCGAAGAACGACCGGCAGCACGGCACAGGCGGCTGGAGACGGTGTTCAGGCCGTGCCGGCCAGGACGGCCGCCGCGGCGACGCCGGGGGCGGGC
>NZ_JBHZCN010000247.1:0-1371 GCF_042755465.1 Kitasatospora sp. NPDC059160
GGGGCTGGCCGCTGGGCGGGCCGGCGGCGGCGTGTGAGGGGTGGTCAGGGTCAGGGTCGCGTCCCTGCGGTCGGGCGGCCGAACAGCAGGTCGTAGCCGGGTGGCAGCTGGAGCAGGATCTGGTCCATGAGGTCGTCGCCGGCGGCGTCGGCCACTGTGGACAGGACGGCGCCGATGTCCCGCAGGGCCGTGGCCGCGGTGGCGCCCTCGATCCAGGCCGCGGTCGCGCGCACGAACCGCTCGGGGTTGAGGGGCTCGGCGGCGTGCAGCGGGTTGAGCAGGATCAGGGCCATGGTCTCGGGCAGTCGGGCGGCCAGTTCGGCCCGCACCTCGCCGACCAGGTGGGCGCCGAGCAGGGCCAGGATTACCCGGGCGGCCCGCTCGGCCTCCTGCGGGGTGTCGTACTCACCGCGCTCCCGGACCTCTTCCAGGAACGTCTCCCATCGAAGCGTCATCGCGGTTCTTCCTCCGTACCGAGGCCCGGCGCGCCCGGGTGGCCTCAAGGCTCGACGGCCAGGCGCCGGTGCAGACCGGTCAGCTTGAGCAGCCGCATCACGCAGCGGCCGGCCCCGCGCAGGACCAGGCGGGCATCGCACCGGTCGGCCTGGCCCTGGGCCCGGACCAAGGCGCTCAGGCCCGCGCAGTCCATGAACGTCACCTCCGACAGATCCAGCACCACCTCCCGGTGCGACTCGAGCGCGGTGGCCAGAGCACGGTGCAGCGAGGGTGCGGCGTCGAGGTCGATCTCGCCGTGGGCTCGCACGATGAAGGGCTGGTTGCTCCGGCCGTTCATGGCGTTTCCGCGTCGCTGCGGGTAGGCCGGTCCACGTAGGCCGGCCCGCGGGTCGAGGGGTGTTCCGGCCGCCCCATTCGATCGAGGGGGAGAGATCAGGGGCGGCCGGAACGGCATCGGGGAACGGATCAGGCCTGGATCTGCTTGCGGCTTCCGCTGTGGCTGATCTCGATCTTGCGGGGCTTGGCCTTCTCGGCGACCGGGATCTTCAGGGTCAGCACGCCGGCGTCGTAGTCGGCGGTGATCCCGGCGGGGTCGAGGGTGTCGGAGAGCATGACCTGGCGGGAGAACACGCCGAGCGGGCGCTCGGACAGCTCCCACTTGATGCCCTCGCCTTCCTGGCGCGGGCGGCGCTCGGCCTTGACGGTCACCATGTTCCGCTCGACGTCGATGTCGATCGCCTTCGGGTCCACCCCCGGGAGGTCGAAGCAGATCACGTATTCGTCACCGGCCCGGTAGGCGTCCAACGGCATCGGCGTCGGACGCGACCAGGTGCCGGTCGTGTTGAGGAACTGCTGGGTCAGCCGGTCCAGCTCGCGGAACGGGTCGGTGCGCAGCAGCATTGCGAAACACCTCCA
>NZ_JBHZCN010000248.1:0-1365 GCF_042755465.1 Kitasatospora sp. NPDC059160
GCCCGGGGGCTGACGCCAGGTCGGCCAACCGCCGGACCCTTCCGGCCCGCCACAGACCCCCGCGCGGGAGGGCAACCCCGCGCGGCCCCCGGCCCGACCAGGGCCGGACCCACCAACACCCAGAAGGGCACCACCCGTGAACACCACCCCCAGTCCGGCCGCCGTCCCGACCACCGCGAGCGCTCCCGACTTCGTGGCTCTCGCCGCCACGATCACCGGCGACAAGCTGTACACCCTCGCCCGCCACTGGACGGCCAACGAGCCGACCTCCGCCGCCCAGCACCGCGCGTGGAACCTGGCCGGTGACGCGAGGGCCTACCAGCTCTGGGACGCCATCCGGAACCGGATCCTCGCCCGCGTGTACTGGTCGGCCCCGATCAGCGACGGCGTGACGGCCATGTCCACGGCGGCGCTGGCGGTCGCGGTCCGCGAGCAGCTGACGGCGGAGGAGTACGCCGCGCTGGTCGGCCCGTGGGAGCTGCTCGCGGGCCCGATCGGCTGACCGGCGGCCGGTTCCGGGTGAACGCCCGGGACCTGTCCGGCCCCGGAACGGGTGGCCGGGTCGCGGCGGCATCGAGCCGCCGCCCCCCGGGCTGCCGCGCCCGCCGCCGGCCCCGCGGCCGGCGAACCGCCTTGGAAGCGGACGCCCCTTCGGGGCGGCCCCCCTCAGTCCGGCGCGTTCACCGGCCCGGGCCGTGGCCGGCCCGGGCCGGGCGCCGGACCGCGCACCGCTTCCCGCCGGTGCCTACCGACCTTCCGCCCCACCACCGACAGGACGAACCCGTGCCCACCACCCCCGGACTCCCGACCGGCACCGCCGTGGTGATGCTCTACCCCCGCGAGGACGGCACCACCGGCCTCCAGGTCGAGTGCCCGTGCTGCGACGTCGTCACCACCGGCACCACCACCGGCCACAGCACCGACAGCGCCGACGGCCCGCTGCAGCGCGTCGCCTGGTCCGACGGCACCCGCAACGACTGGCCCACCGCCCTGCTGCGGCCCATCACCGCCGACGACCCCGCCCCCGCCTGGCCGACCCCACCGGGGATCTGACCAGGCCCACCGACTCCCGCCCGCGCACCGCGGACGGGCCCACCGCCGGAGCGAGGGCAACCGCCCCGGCCCACCAACAAGGAGAACGACCGATGTTCGAGCACGACGACCAGAACCAGCCGGCCATCCCGAAGCTCAACGGCACCGTGCCCGGCCAGCGCCGCGACGGCACCACCGGCGCGGGCGGCGGCCAGCCCCTCGGCCCGCAGCCCGGCGGCCCCGGCCGCGTGCCCCGCCAGGGCGAGCACCCCGACCACTGACCCCACCCAGCCGGCCGGGCCGGGGGCCGCCGCCCCCCCCCCGCCCCCCCCC
>NZ_JBHZCN010000249.1:0-1308 GCF_042755465.1 Kitasatospora sp. NPDC059160
GTCGCGGCCGCCGGTGCGGTGGAGAACGTGTCGGTGGAGTTCACCGGCAACGCCGCCAAGGTCACCTCGCGCACCCCGCGCGTCTCCACCGGCCGTCCCGAGCTGACCGAGGCCGCCATCGTGGTCTCCGGCGGCCGCGGCGTCGGTGCCGCCGAGGGCTTCGGCGTGGTCGAGGAGCTCGCGGACGCGCTGGACGCGGCCGTCGGTGCCTCGCGTGCCGCCGTCGACGCCGGCTGGTACCCGCACAGCTCCCAGGTCGGCCAGACCGGCAAGCAGGTCTCGCCCCAGCTGTACGTGGCCAACGGCATCTCGGGCGCCATCCAGCACCGGGCCGGCATGCAGACCTCGAAGACCATCGTGGCCGTCAACAAGGACCCCGAGGCCCCGATCTTCGAGCTCGCCGACTACGGCGTGGTCGGCGACCTCTTCGAGGTGCTGCCGCAGCTCACCGCCGAGGTGAAGGCCCGCAAGGGCTGATCCCCGCGAACCGCCGGAGGGCGTGGCACTCGGTACCCCGGTACCGAGTGCCACGCCCTCCGCCGTTTCCCGGTCCGCCCGTCCGTCCGCTCCCGTCCGGGCCCGTCGGCTATTCGGCGAAGGCCGCGAGGTGCTGGGTGAAGCCGCCCTTGGTGGGCGGCAGCGGCCGCGGTTCGAGGTCGTGCACCGGCGGCGGCTCCTCCATTGGCAGCAGCCGCAGCTCGGGCTGCTCGGAGTCGGGGGAGGAGTACAGCCGCACCCGGGTGCCGACCGGGACGGTGCTGCGCATCCCGTCCACGATGCACCAGACGTCGAACCCCTCCTCCATCCGGATCAGCGACTTCTGCCGGACCAGCGGCGTCCGGGCCTGTTCGACCGCGCAGCGCCGGACCACGCCGGTGCCCTCGCTGGGCTCCAGCCGCAGCTCGGTGGAGCCGCAGGTGGGGCAGAGCAGGCGTTGGAAGGTCGGGTTGTTGCACCAGGTACAGCGCTGGAAGTACAGCGTCGTGCTCCGGGTGTCGGCATCGATGGCTGAGTGGACCACGCTGTCATCTCCCTGCGCTCGGACCGGCTCTGTCGGCTGAAGTACGTCAGTAGTTCGGCGGTAGTTCGGCAGGAAAAGGATAGGGAACTCAGTGCCGCCCTGGGAAGGCACTGAGTTCCCTTTTTGCCACGCACGTGCATAATGAAGGGTACTGAGTACCGTCGTGAAACAGGAGTGGCGATCATGAGCCAGGACTTCGATCTCTTCCGTATCTCCGAGGAGCACGGGATGCTCCGTGAGGCGGTGCGTTCGCTGGCCGAGGCGAAGATCGCTCCGTTCGCGGCGGA
>NZ_JBHZCN010000250.1:0-1270 GCF_042755465.1 Kitasatospora sp. NPDC059160
GGCGGGGGGAGTCGGAGGCGGGGGCCGGCACGGAGGGAGTGTCCGTGGTGACCACTGCTCCGTGCTGCGGCCGCGGTGAGGGCGGCCCGGACGGGAGGGTCAGGTACAGGGCCGCCGCGGCGCAGGCCGCGGTCGCGCCCAGGGCGTACCGGCGGTGTCGGCGGTGGCGGCGCCGGTCGGCGCGTCGGCGGATCTCGGCAGGGGGCAGGGCCGGTGCGGGCACCTGTGTGCCGAGCAGCCGCAGCCGGTCGCCGACGGTGTCGTGGAGGGGGTCAGACACGGAGCTTTCCTTCCTCGCTGCTCGGGGTCCGGTCGGCGAGTCCGGCCGCGAGCGCGGTCCGGCCCCGGGTGAGGCGGCTCTTGACGGCGCTGACGCTGGCGCCGGTCTCGGCCGCGACCTGCTCGACGGGGAGGTCGCACATGTGGTGCAGGACCAGGGCGCTCCGCTGTGCCTCGGGCAGGTCGCGGAGCGCGGTGACCAGCATCAGGTGGTCCTCGGTGGGCGGTTCGACGGTGGGTGGTTCCGGGCGGTGGTGGCGTCCGGCCAGGTGCAGGCCCCGGGCCAGGCGCCGCCAGCGGGAGACGGCCAGCCGCCGGGCCGTGGTCCGGATCCACGCCTCCGGGGCGTGGTCCAGGTCGAGGGTGCGCCGTCGGTCCCACGCGCGGATGAAGGCCTCCTGGACCACGTCCTGCGCTTCGGACCAGTCGCCGGTCATCGCGTAGAGCTGCCCGGTCAGGCGGGAGAAGGACGCCGCGTAGAAGGCGTCGAACTCCTGTGGCGTCATCAAGGGCCTCTCCTCCGGGGCTGTCCGTCAGTTCGCGGCGTCGGCGGCTCGCGCGGGAGCACTTCCCGGCGGCGGTGGAGCCGTGCGTCCCGGGTGGAGCCTCCCGCTCTGTACGCACGAGTGCCGCCCCCGGGTTGCACCCGCGGGCTATGGCCTGGATCACATGTGCGGGGTGCGACCTGCCGGGCGTCGGGAGGCGTACCGGGGTGCGGGCATCAACCGGACGCCCGCAGGAAAGGACACGGATTTCATGCGTATCCGCCCGATCACGCTCATCGCCGCCACCGCCGCGGTCATCGCGACCGCGGGGGGAGCGGCCACCGCCGCGACCAGCGCCTCCACCTCCACCCCCACGGCCGCGCCGTCTGCCGCGCCCACGGCCGCGGCCCAGAGCAAGCCCTCCGCTGCGCCCTCCGCTGCGCCCTCCGCTGCGCCCTCCGGCGCGGCTTCCGGCGCCGGCTCGTCCGCTGCCGGCGCGCCTGCCA
>NZ_JBHZCN010000251.1:0-1218 GCF_042755465.1 Kitasatospora sp. NPDC059160
TGAGACCACGCCCAGCCGGGCGCCCAACGCCGCGCGCTGATCTGCCAAGATCCGCCGGACAGGCCCTAGGCCGTTTCCGGCCCGGGGCGTGTCGGACACGCCCCGGGCCGGTTCGGTCGGCACTCCGGGTAGCTCAGTCACCTCCCGTCCGGGCGGCCCCGTCGGGGCCGCCCTCCACCCGAGGAAACGTCATGACCTCGTCCGCGAAGCCCCTGAACGACGCCCCCCGTCCGCGCTCCCGCTCCCGCCGCACCGCGACCGCGATCGGCTCGGCCGTCGCACTGGTCGCCGCCTCGGCCGGGCTGTGGGCCGCCACCGCCAGCACCGCGCAGGCCGCCGGGCTGCCCACGCCCGACCACATCGTGGTCGTGGTGATGGAGAACCACGCCTACAGCCAGGTCATCGGCAGCAGCAGCGCCCCCTACCTCAACAACACCCTCAAGGCGGGCGGCGCCAACCTCACCCAGTCCTTCGCCATCACCCACCCCAGCGAGCCGAACTACTACGCGCTGTTCTCCGGCTCCACCCAGGGCCGGGTCGACGACAGCTGCGTGACGGTCGGCGGCTTCCAGGCCCCGAACCTGGCCTCCGAGGTGCTCGCCGCCGGGAAGACCTGGGCGAGCTACAACGAGACCCTGCCCAGCCAGGGCAGCACGGTGTGCAGCAGCGGCAAGTACGCGCAGAAGCACAACCCCTGGTTCGGCTTCGGCAACGTCCCGCTCAGCAGCGCCAAGACCTTCGCCCAGTTCCCGACCGACTACACGACGCTGCCCAACGTGTCGTTCGTGATCCCGAACCTGTGCAGCGACATGCACGACTGCTCGGTCGGCACCGGCGACACCTGGATCAAGAACAACCTCGGCGCGTACGCCGCCTGGGCGCAGAGCCACAACAGCCTGCTCGTCGTCACCTTCGACGAGGACAACAGCCTGTCCGGCAACCGGATCCCGACCCTGGTCTACGGCGCCCACGTGACGCCGGGCAGCAGCAGCTCCACCACCTACAACCACTACAACGTGCTGCGCACCTTGGAGGACCTCTCCGGGGCGAGCGGCCACGCGGGCAACGCGGCCGGGGTGACGGACGTCACCGGCATCTGGAACTGACCCCGCGCGCCCGAGGCGCACCCCGGACCGGGGGCCCCCCCCCCGGGGCCCGCGGTGTGGGGGGCGCGGTGGGCCCCCGGCCCCCCCTGCCGCCCCCCGAACGCCGACGGAG
>NZ_JBHZCN010000252.1:0-1142 GCF_042755465.1 Kitasatospora sp. NPDC059160
GGCCGCGGGTCGGCTCCTGTGCGTAGCGGCCGCGGTGTCCGCTCCGCCGCGGGCGGAGCCGACCTGCCCGATACGCTCGGGGCTGACCTGCGGGAACGCGCCCGGCTGCGGCAGCCGCGCGCCCGGCCCGCGGCACACCGAGGAACGGAGACAACGTGCGGATCGGACTGCTGGGCACCGGCACCTGGGCGGAGCGGGTGCACGCACCCGTGCTCGCCGAGCACCCCGGGCTGGAGTTCACCGGCGTCTGGGGCCGCCGCCCGGAGGCCGCCGAGGCGCTGGGCGCCGCGCACGGCGTGCCCGGGTACGGCGACCTGGACCGGCTGCTGGCCGAGGTGGACGCCGTCTCCATCGCCCTGCCGCCCTCCGTCCAGGCCGGACTCGCGGTCCGGGCCGCCGAGGCCGGCTGCCACCTGCTGCTGGACAAGCCGGTCGCGTTCACGGTGCCGGACGCCCGGGCGGTGGCCGAGGCGGCGCGCACCCACCGCCTCGCCTCGGTGGTCTTCTTCACCGTCCGCTTCGGCGGCGAGCAGATCCCGTGGATCGAGCGGCAGGCCGGGCTCGGCGGCTGGTTCACCGGCCGCTCGGACTGGCTCGGCTCGGTGTTCGCGCCGGGCAGCACCAGCCCGTACGCGGCCTCGCCGTGGCGCAGGGACAAGGGCGCGCTGTGGGACGTCGGCCCGCACGCGCTGTCCGTCCTGCTGCCGGTGCTGGGC
This sequence comes from Kitasatospora sp. NPDC059160, assembly GCF_042755465.1. Classification (NCBI taxonomy): domain Bacteria; kingdom Bacillati; phylum Actinomycetota; class Actinomycetes; order Kitasatosporales; family Streptomycetaceae; genus Kitasatospora; species Kitasatospora sp. NPDC059160. Next base: position 717 of record NZ_JBHZCN010000252.1, read on the forward strand.
GACGCGACGGAGGTCACGGCCGTCGCCGGGCCGCTGGACACCGTCCACCTGGTGCTCCGGCACGCCGGCGGAGCCTCCAGCACGCTGGCGCTGAGCCTGACCGCCCCGCGCGCGGGCGGCGGCGTCGCGATGGAACTGCGCGGTGAGCACGGGGTGGCCCGGCTGCCCGAGCGCGGCGAGGGACCGACGGTGGCCCTGCACCGGGCGGTGGACGCCCTGCTGGCCTCCGCCGCCTCCGGCGAGGTGCACCCCTGCGGGGCCGACTTCGGCCTGCGGGTGGTGGAGGTGCTGGCGGCGGCCGAACGGTCGCTGGCCGCCGGCGGCCCGGTCGCGGTCTGAGGCCGGTCCGACTGTGCTCAGGGGGCGGGGGGGGGGGGCCCCGGGGCCCCCCCCCCCCCCCCCCCGCCCCAGTCGGAACCCACGCCC
>NZ_JBHZCN010000253.1:0-1081 GCF_042755465.1 Kitasatospora sp. NPDC059160
CTAGTGTCCTGAGTCCTTGATCCGTCGTTGGTCAGTGCATGGGACGTCCTGGGCCGAGGCTGGCCGAGCTGGTGTTGTCGGATCACGAGCGGCAGGTGCTCGGCGCGTGGGTGCGGGGCCAGTCCACCCCGCAGGCCCTGGCGTTGAGAGCCCGGATCGTTCTTGCGTGTGCCGAGGTCGAGCCTGACGGGCTTGCCCGCTCGGCCAGTTCGGTGGCCGCCTCAACCGGGGTGACCACGGAGACGGTCTCCAAGTGGCGGGGCCGTTTCCTCAAGGACCGTCTGGACGGCCTCGGCGACGCACCCCGCCCAGGCCGGGTCCGGACGGTCACCGACGAGCAGGTCGCCGAGCTGGTCCGGGTGACTCTGGAGACGAAACCGAAGAACGCCACGCACTGGTCGACCCGCTCGATGGCCGAGCGGGTGGGCCTGTCCCAGTCCACGGTCTCGCGGGTCTGGCGGGCGTTCGGTCTCCAGCCGCACCGGGCCGAGTCGTTCAAGCTGTCCACCGACCCGTTCTTCGTCGACAAGGTCCACGACGTCGTCGGGCTCTACCTCGACCCGCCTGAGCGGGCGTTGGTGCTCTGCGTGGACGAGAAGTCCCAGATTCAGGCGCTGGACCGCTCGCAGCCGGTGCTGCCGATGATGCCCGGCGTCCCCGAGCGGGCCAGCCACGACTACCTGCGCGCGGGCACCACAACACTGTTCGCCGCCCTGGACGCGACCACCGGCAAGGTGATCGGCTCCCTCCACCGGCGTCACCGCACCGCCGAGTTCAAGAAGTTCCTGGCCAAGCTGGACCGGGAGGTCCCGGCCGGCCTGGACGTACACCTGATCTGCGACAACTACGCGACTCACAAGACCGAGACCGTCAAGAAGTGGCTGCTGGCACACCCACGCTTCCACCTGCACTTCACGCCGACCGGCTCGTCCTGGCTGAACCTGGTCGAGCGGTGGTTCGCCGAACTCACCAACAAGAAGCTCCGCCGCGGCGTCCACCGCTCCGTCCAGGCCCTCGAACGCGACATCCGCGCCTGGGTCGCCGACTGGAACACCGACCCCCGGCCCTACGTCTGGACCAA